>JAHWJJ010000290.1 GCA_019348475.1 Gemmatimonadota bacterium
CTACCAGGCGGTGATGTACTTGTAGAGCAGCAGGTTGGGCGTGCCGCTCGGGTTGTTCTTGATCTTGCTCGCGGAACCGGCGTTGTAGATGTAGTTCCAGACCGAGGCCGAGGAGATGTCGCCGTAGCGGTGCTTGATCAGCGCCGAGACGCCCGCCACGTGCGGCGAGGCCATCGAGGTCCCGTTGATGGTCTTGATCTCCGTCGTCCCGCTGCCGATCCAGGCCGAGGTGATGCCCACGCCCGGGGCGTAGATGTCCACGCACTTCCCCCAGTTGGAGAAGCCGGCCC
This sequence comes from Gemmatimonadota bacterium, assembly GCA_019348475.1. Lineage (GTDB taxonomy): Bacteria > Gemmatimonadota > Gemmatimonadetes > Longimicrobiales > Longimicrobiaceae > Longimicrobium. Next base: position 291 of record JAHWJJ010000290.1, read on the forward strand.
TGTAGTCACTCTTGTCCGAGGCCGCTACCGTGGTCACCGCCGTGCCGGAGCCCGCACTCGCTGGGGAGTCGTTGCACGCGTCGTCACCGATGCCGTCGCTCCCCCCGTTGCCCGCCGCCACGGCCACGAAGACGCCGGCGTTCGACAGGTTGACCACCGCGGTGTTGAGCGTGGAGGAGTAGCCGCCGCCCAGCGACATGTTGGCCACCGCCGGCTTGATGTGGTTCGTGCGCACCCAGTCCACGGCGGCGATGATCCCCGACGTGGAGCCCGAGCCGTCGCAGCCCAGCGCCTTCACGCCGCGCAGCGCGGCCTGCTTGGCCACGCCGTACGTCTTGCCCCCCACGGTGCCGCCGACGTGCGTACCGTGCCCATTGCAGTCGTTGCCGTTGCCGCCGAAAGCGTCGTAGACGTTCTGCGCGCGCCCCTCGAACTGCGCGTGTCCCGCGTCCAGGCCCGTGTCGATGATGTAGGCCCGCACCCCGCTGCCGGTATACGTGTAGGTATAGGATCCGTCGAGCGGCAGGTCGCGCTGATTGATCCGGTCCAGCCCCCACGTCGCGTTGGACTGGGTGACGAGGGCGCTCATCACCTGGTCGGCCTCGATGTACTCCACGTTTGGATTGTGCTGAAGGGCGTTGAGCTGCCCCTGGTTCAGCGTGGCTGCGAAGCCGTTGACCGCCGACGTGTAGACGTAGCGCGGGGTGACCCCCGCGACCGCCGCGACGGAGCGGGGATCGGCCCCGTCCCGGACCTTCACGATGTACGCATCCGGAATCGCGCGACCGCCGCCGGAGAGCGCGGCGGAGGCAGCTTCGGGACGGGCGACGGGCTGGGTGATCTCGTCGGAGCAGGCGGCCAGGGCGAGCGTGCACCCGGCGAGCAGGATGGGACGCAGGTTCCGCATAATACCTCGGACCAGGGGGTGAAGGGGGAGCGACCCGGACGGGTCGGCTCCGGGCGAGCCTACGACGGACGGGACCTACAACGACCAGCGCGCCCGGGGATCCTCGGCGCGCTGGTCGCTCTGCACCGGACTCAGACGCGAGCCCGCGGTGGGAGCGAAGTGGGTCGGACGCTCGTTAGAGCAGGAGCAGTGCCGAAACACCTGGTCATGCAAGCGATTGCAAGCGCCATAGATAACCATTACATACGGCATCCGTGCTGCATCGAAAGAGTGCGGAGCGCGGGCCCCTCCGCACCATTCTGAGCAGTCCGCGTGGCGTTCTGATCCATACTCTTAGGGTCGGCACACATGACGGCGGCCACCGTGGGGGTATTAGGGCAATCGCAATCAACAACGAACTCGCCCGGACCAAGATGCCGACAACTTCCTGAACGCCGTCGTCCCGCGGTGACCCGCGCCGCCGTCATCCGTCTTCCTCGTACAGGACCCTGCACCTCGCGATCCCTCTCCCGTCCCGCAAGACCAGAACGTCCGCCATGAACGAGCGAATCCATTCCGTCCTCGACGGCGACCTTCCTCGCCGTCTTCTGACCGCGCCGGAAGCTTCCGAACTGGTCGAGTTCCAGTCGGTGATCGGCGCCGCGGAGGACTGGGCCTCCGCCGCGCCCGTGCCGTCGCTGTCGGCGCGCGTGCTCAGCGCACTGCCGGAGCAGCCCGCGACCACGCGCCCCACGGCATCCGCGCGGGCCGCGTTCATCCTGGGCGCATGGAAGTGGCTGTGGACCCCGCGCAGCCTGGTCTTGCGGCCCGCGGCCGCCCTGGTCCCGGCGTTCGCGCTGGTCCTGGCGATCGCCGTCGGCGGCGTGCCCGGCGCGGCGCCCGAAGCCGGAGGGCTCGCGGCCGTGGCCGCGCCTGCGATCTACGTCCAGTTTCGTCTGGACGCGCCGGGCGCGGAGACGGTGGCCGTGGCGGGCTCGTTCACCGGCTGGCGCCCGGAGCACGAGATGCGCGAGGCGGCGCCGGGCGTCTGGACGGTCCGGGTGCCGCTGGATCCCGGCATCCACGACTACGTCTTCATCGTGGATGGCCGGCGGTGGGTGCCCGATCCCGCCGGGCACCTGGTGGATGACGGATTCGGGGGAGCGAACAGCAGGCTGTACCTTACCGCTCCGCGGCAGGGGGCGGCATGAGCCTCGCCGGCCGCATGCGCGCGCTGCTGGCCGGCGCGGCCATCCTGATGCCGGTCGCCGCGTCGGCGCAGGGGTGGAACCTGGACCTGGGAGCGGGGAGCACGTCCCACGGGTCCGTCCCGGGCGGCGCGGAGGCGCTCGGCGCGACGTTCGGAATCCGCTACGAGGGTGCCCGGTGGCTGGCGCTCTCCGGCAGCGTGCCCTTCGATCCCGCGGGACTGCCGTGGGGCGTGGCGGGCGCGGGAGCCCGGATGGCCACCCGCGGACGCCTGGCGGTCGGGATCGACGTCGCCGCCAATGGCTTCGCCTACCGCGACCCCGCGTCCGGAGAGACGGGCGGAGGCGCCACGGGAACGGCGCTGCCGCTCGTCTCACTGGATCTGAACCCCGCCCGGCTGGAGCTCCGGTCGGGGGTGGTGCAGTACTCCAGCACGTTCGCGGGGCAGTCATCGTCCCGGACGCTGCACCAGAGCGACGCGCGCGTCAGCGTGGGCGCCGCCGGCCTGCGGATCGCGGCGGAAGGCCGGTACCTGCGCGCCGCCGAGGGCGACTACCCGTACGCCGGGGCGGACGCGGAGCTCTCGGCCGGCGCGGCCGCGCTGTTCGCCTACGCGGGGCAGTGGCTCTCCGACAGCATCCCCACCGCCTCGTGGGGCGCGGGCGTCCGGCTGCAGGTGCGGCCGAGCACGCAGGTGTTCGCCGCGCTGCAGCAGGAGAGCCGCGAACCCATCTACTGGAACGCACCGCGGACCGGCTGGAGCGTCGGCCTCACGCAGCGGCTGGGGGGCCGGCGCGCGGCACGGCCGACGCTGGCGCCCGAGGTCGGGCGAGCGGGAACCACCTTCCGCCTGCCGCTTTCCGCCGCCCCGCAGGCGCCGGCCGTCGCGGGCGACTTCACCGGCTGGACGCCGGTCGCCATGCGCCGGGAGGGCGCGTTCTGGAGCGTGACCCTGCCGGTTCCCGCCGGCGTGCATCGCTATGCGTTTCGCCGCGCGGACGGAGCGTGGTTCGTCCCCGAGACGCTTCCGGGGCGCACGGACGACGGCTTCGGCGGGCTCAGTGCCGTGCTCGTGGTCCCCCACGGAGGCCCGTGACGGCCCCCACCGACGCGCAGCTCGTGGCCCGCGTGCTCGCCGGGGCGCGGGATGACTACGCCCTGCTCGTGGAGCGATACCAGGCGCCGCTGTACCGGCACGCGCTGGGCATGGTGCAGGACCGCGAGGCCGCGGCCGACCTGGTGCAGGACACCTTCGTCCGCGCGTACACGCGCCTCGCCAGCTGCGATCCGGACCGCTTTGGCGGATGGCTGTTCTCCGTCCTTCGCAACCGGTGCAGGGACTACCTGCGCGAGCACCGGCGCAGGGACGTTTCCCTGGACCCCGATGCGCCCTTCGCCGTGGGGCGTGACGATCCCGAGCGGGACCTGGAGCGGGCGAGGTTCGGGGAGGCCATCGAGCGCGCGCTGGCCTCCATCCCCGAGCAGCAGCGGGAAGCGTTTCTCCTGAAGCACGTGGAGGGAAAGTCGTACGAGGAGATGGCCGAGCTGCTGGGCGCGGGCATCAGTGCGCTCAAGATGCGGGTCGCGCGCGCCCGCGAAGGGCTCCGCGCCACGCTGGCGCACTTCGGCACGGACGACGGGGAGCGGGCCGGTGACCTGGCGGCCACTCATCCGTCTCCAGAATACAGAGCACCGGAAACCTCCCAACCCATATCAGGAACTGGCAAGATGATTCGCACATTCGTCGTGGGGCTGGCGCTGCTCGGGGCCGCGCCGCTGTCGCTGGACGCGCAGGGCGGCGGGCAGGCCGCCGAGCGGATCGAGGCGGCGCGCGCACGGGCCGCGCAGGCCGGCATTCCGGTGCAGCTGATCGACAGCCGCATCGCCGAGGGCCGCGCCAAGGGCGTCGCCGAGGCACGCATCGCGGAGGCGGTGGAGCGCCGGGCCGCCGGCCTTGCGCGCGCGCAGGAAGCGCTGGGGCGCCGCGGCGAGCGGCCGACCGAGGCGGAACTGTCGGCCGGGGCCGACGCCGTGGAGGCGGGGGTGGACGGGCGCACCCTGCGGGCCGTGGCCGAGGCGGCGCGCGCCGAAGACCGGGCCGTAGCGCTGGCGGTGCTGGGCGAGCTGGTGCGCCAGGGCGTGCCGGTGGGCGACGCGCTGGCCCAGGTGGAGTCGGCCCTCGCGCGCCGTGGGGACGCCCTGGCCCGGCTTCCCGAGCAGGCAGCGGCCGCGCGCGCGCGCCGGGGCGGTGCTCCGGCGGCGGCGGGCCGTCCGGCGGGCGCGGGGCGTCCCGCTTCCGTCGGTGGCGCCCCGGCGGGGACGCCTTCCGGCCCCCCCGCGGGCATTCCCGCACCGGGCACGGGTCCGGGCAACCGCCCCGGCAAGCCGGGCGCGGGCCGTCCGTAACGCGGATTTCGCGTCGAAACTCAGGGGCCGGTCCTGCAACGCGGGACCGGCCCCTCTATTCTTCAGGGGACAGGTGCGGAGCGCGCGCCGGCGTTCGGTCCCTGCAGCCGGCTGCGGGGCTCGATTCGCTCCGCACGCATCTGCCCTGAGCCGGAACCGTCGCCCCACGGGACGCGATGGATTCCACGCTCGCGCAGTGGACGGCACGGCGGGGCAGGGCGCGCAAGCTACCGGCAGCGCCGAGTTCTGGGCAATGGTGACGGGGTGTGGCAGCCACCGGCGGGTCCGCTCTTGCGCAAGTGGCCGCGCGGCAGTTTCTTGCGGCGCGATACGGGGCGCTGTGCCCCCCTGGTCTACCGCAACCGGTTATGGTTCCGTGATTCTGAAGGATTCGTGCGTCCGCGGGCTGGCCGCCGCAGGCGCGCTGCTGATTGCCGCCGCGTGCGGAGGCGACGACGAGCCGCAGGCGGCCGCCGCGGCCAACGACACCGCCGCGGCCGCGCCGGTCGCCTCCGCCCCCGTGGCGCTGGACTCCGCGTACCAGCCGCCGGCCCCGGCGCCGCACTCCGCCGCCGTCCTGGACAGCGGGATGAGCCCCGCCCGGGCCGCGGAGGTGGCGGCCGCCGCCCCGCCGCCGGAGGGGCCGGTGAGCCTGGAAGCGCTGAAGAACTACCGGCTCACCCTGCCCCGGCTGCGCACCCTGGTGCAGGCGGGGCAGAACATCGCCGCGCTGCAGGCGCGCCGCCCGGAACTGCGCGACTCCATGCGCATTCCCACCATGGATCCCAACCTGCTCTACCAGAAGCTGAACGGCATTCCCGCCGTGCGCGAGGCCGTGACCCGCGCGGGGATGACTCCCCGCGAGTACGCGCTGGCGACGGCGGCGCTCATCCAGGCAACCATGGTGCACGAGCTGCGGCGGCGCGGGGAAAATCCGCAGGGGGAGTTCAACGAGGCCAACGTGCAGTTCGTCACGGAGAACATGGACGAGATCCAGTCGATCATGCGCAGCGCCGGAGCCGCAACGCCCGGGCAGCGCCCCAACTGACCGTACGCCGGTGCCAATACCACGCCCCGCCGCGGAACCTGCCGCGGCGGGGCGTGGTCGCGGATGGCTGTCGCACCGCTACTCCGCGCGGAGCGCCTGGTCCGGGTGCACGCGCGCGGCGCGGACGGCGGGGCGGTGCGCGGCCGCCAGCGTGACCGCGGCGAGGACAGCGGCGACGGCGAGGTACGTGGCCGCGTCGAACGGGTCCACCCCATAGAACCTCTCCTGGAGCAGCCGCGCCAGCGTGACCGCGCCGATGCTCCCGGCGATCCCGCCGAGGAGGGTGATGCGCAGCGCCTCGCCGCGCACCTGCCGCAGCACGT
>JAHWJJ010000291.1 GCA_019348475.1 Gemmatimonadota bacterium
TGCGGCGACGGCGTCACGGACGGATCGCCCGAACGGCCGGGCACCACGCCCACCAGTCCGGTGGTGGCGTCGGTGGAGATCACGCCGGGAAGCCTGCAGCTTCCCATCGACGGCAGCCGCGCGCTCAGCGCCACCGTGCGCACGCAGACCGGTGCCGTGCTTACGGGCCGGGTAGTTACCTGGAGCAGCAGCGATTCCACCGTCGTACGCGTGGACCGCGACGGCAACGCCACGGCGCTCCGGGTGGGCACGGCCACCATCACCGCCGCGCTGGAGGGACGCCAGGGGCAGTCGACCATCGAGGTGCTGCCGCCCCCCGCGCCGGCCGCCGTCGCGTCCGTCGCCGTTCTGGGTGACGGCGCGGAGATGGAGCCCGGCGAGTCGCGCCAGCTGTCCGTGCAGCTGCGGGCGGCGGACGGCACCCTGCTCTACGGCCGCGCCGTCACCTGGTCGAGCAGCGACAGCACCATCATCCGCGTGCATTCCGGCGGGCAGGTGCTGGGGGTGAAGGGCGGCACCGCCACCATCACGGCCACCAGCGAGGGCAAGTCCGGATCGCTCACCCTGGTGATCCCCCCCTGGCTGGTGTTCGACCTGCACACGGCGGATGCGCAGGCGCTCCCCGCGGTGCTCTCCATGACGGCCGACACCACGGACCGCACCGAGTTCGCGATGGTGGTCAAGGAGCGCCGCGTGCGGCTGAGCGGCGGCCGCCTGTGGACCTCCACGGTGGACTCGCGCTACCGGCAGCGCTACGAGCTGGCGACGTGGGAGCGCACGCTCACGTACTTCAACGGCAACGTGACGGCCGCGACGGAGCAGTTGGTGTCGACGCGCACCGTCGTGGACGAGGGCGACGCGAAGATGTACGACATGTGGACGGGGCAGCCGATCTACGAGTCGTGGACCTACGCGGGGCACACCTTCCGGGTGCAGCACACCGCCAGCCGCGGCCGCTGGATCAGGCAGCCCCTTCCCGGCGAGGGTGGCGCCACGTACGAGCTGATCTTCAGGAAGTGATCCCGGCGGCAGCCGCCGCCCGCATGACGAACGGCCCGCCCCGGCATCACGCCAGGCGGGCCGTTCGGCTCGGAACTCCGCTCGTGCACGGCGGCGGGCACTCTGCCGGCCCCCTGCGGTAGCTTGTGCTCGCACCTCCCCCGAAACTGCCGGGGGTGCGAACCCCGCCTCCATCTCCCTTCCCCCACGCAGTTTGTGGCGGAGGGGCCGGGGATGGGGGGCGGCCGGCGCTCGCACCACGCCCTCGCAATACGCGCGATCTCACCTGCGCTGGCGGCTGGGGCGCCGCCCTCGTGGCATGCTGACCGGCATCCTGCCGCCCGCGGAGGGCCCCCTCTCCCCCGGCCCCTCTCCCCCGCTGCACGGGGGAAAGGGGAGAACTTCGACTCGGTTGCGCGCGCTGCTGCTCCGCTCCCTTCCGCCACGCACTTTGTGGGGGAAGGGCCGGGGATGGGGGGGCGGCCGGCCCACACACCACGGTCAGCCCCGGCTTCGGCTGCTCACACCTCGATGGGTCAAATAACCCATGTATGCGCCAGGGCAATGAAGTATCCTGTTGCGCACCGAGCGGCGATGCTCCCGCACCCGGCCTGACGCTGAACCGCGCAACCCAGGAACCGACCATGACCTCCGAAGCATACAACCGCCGCAGCACCGACCACGGCTACGTTGCCCGCACGCGCTCCACCATTCAGGCCCTGCGCAAGGTCCTGGGCCTGCTCCCCGTGAGCGAGTCGCTGCAGTCGCTGTCGCACTGGCGCCGCCGGCCGGGCAAGAGCGAGTCGTAAAGGCGGACCTCCGGCGGAGGGATGACGAGAATCGGCGGCGGGTCGCTTCGGGTGCGGTCCGCCGCCTTCGTTTACACGCTGCTCATGGATCTCCGGCCGTATTCACGCGCACTATGGACGGTGTGCCTTCAGCCGGCATCTGCCGCGAGGCTGAGGTAGACCGTAACCTGCGCGCTGGCGGCATCAACGATCACCAAATCCGCCTTGCCGTCCCGGTTCAGGTCCGCGGCGGCCACGCCCCACGGGTGGGTGCCGCCGGCGAGGCGCGCCGTGCGGATCGAGGCGCCGCCGAGCAGCACCAGCACTTCGCGTGACTGGTAGCTGGTGATGACGACGTCCTGCACGCCGTCGCCGTCCACGTCTCCCGACGCGGCCTTCTTTCCGCCCGGCGCGGCGGTGAACGGCGACCCCGCCGCCGCGCGGAAGCCGCCGCGCCCGTCGCCCAGGTGCACGTCCACGCGCGACGAGCCCTCGTCCAAGGCCGCGACCACGTTCAGCCGACCGTCGCCGTTCACGTCCGCCAGCTCGACGGCGAAGGGTGCTTCCGCGCCCAGCGGCGGCGCGAGGGTAAACGCCAGGCGCGCCGGGTCCGCGTTCAGCAGGATACCGACGGAGGCGGGGTTGGGGGTGACCAGGTCGGGGCGGCCGTCGCCGTTCAGGTCTCCGACGGCCATGCCGCGATAGGGATCCCCGCCGGCCGGCACCAGCGTCCCCGGCGACGTGAACGCTCCGCCGCCCGTGCCGCGCAGGAGCAGCAGCCCCTCGCCCGCGCGGTGGTCCACGACCAGGTCCACGTGCCCGTCGCCGTCCAGGTCCGCGGCCCGCACGGCGTGCGGATGCGGACGCGCGCCGATGCGCAGCGGAGAGTTGGCGGCGGGGCGAAATCCACCGCTGCCGTCGCCGGACAGGATGGTCAGGTAGTCGGTCTCGTGGTTCGCGGCCACGATGTCGACCGTCCCGTTGCCGTCCACGTCGGCCAGCGCCATCCCCTCCGGGTTCTCGCCCGCGGGGATGCGGCCCAGGCTCGTCATCCCGCCCCGGCCGTCGCCGCGAAACACGGCCAGGTGCCGCTCGCCGGTGGATACCACCAGGTCCACGTGCCCGTCGCCGTCCAGGTCCCCCGCGACCACGTCCGACGACCCCTCGCCCACCGTCAGGGTGCGCCGCTCGAACACCGCCTCGCCGATGCGCACGGTGTCCGCAGTGGCTGCGTCCGCGCGCGACGCTTCAGCGCGCGATGCCTCGACGCCGCACGCGGCCAGCAGGGCAAGCACAGGAAGAACCACAGCGTAGCGAGGGATCATGAAGTAGCGCGTCACCAGGAGGGCTGAACGGCGGCTCAGGGCTCCGAAAGCAGGTCAAACCTGCGGCGCGGCGCCGGCGGCGGGGAACTCCACGCGGTCGTAGATGTCGCTGGGCCGCAGGGTGCACGAGAGGGAGGAGATGACGAGCGCGGCATCAGGTCCGCTCACTTCGGTAAGCACCCACGAATCGCCCTCACGGCGGTAGTGCTCGATGCGCCGGGTGTCCTGCGCGATCAGCACGTACTCCCGGAGCGATTCCAGCCGCCGGTAGTGCGCGAATTTCTCACCCCGGTCGTAGCGCTCGGTGGAAGGCGAGAGGACCTCGATGATGACCGCGGGATTCAGCAGGCTATCGACCTCCGCGTCTTCGAAGCGTGGTTCCTCGCACAGCCCGATCACGTCCGGGTACGTGTACATCCCCGTGCGCTCCACCTTCACGCGCATGTCGCTCACGTAAACTTCACACGCCCGGCCGCGCAGCTGGGTCCGAAGCTCCGAAACGGTGTTCCCCGCAATCAGGTTGTGCACGCGGCTCGCACCGGCTCTCGCGTATACGTGGCCGTTGATGTACTCGCTCTTCTCCGCGGCCTTCCGCTCCGCGGCGAGGTAATCGGCGGGTGTTACGTACGGCAGTGCAGGCGGCGGCATCACAGGCTCGGCAGCAGGGAAGTCACGGACCGGCATCGACGGACGATCTCGTAAACGTGCGCTAGGGCTGCTGTGCCTCATTCGGCCGCCGAGGCGAGAGCACCCTTGAAGATGCACAGGCAATCTTCGGCCTCCGGCGGGCTGAGGCGCCGAAAGGCGGGTGGCAGTTCCTCCATTGCGAGACTTTCACGGCGGTGATTCAGTCCCAGCGCACGGGCGCCCTGCGCCGTCCCGGCGTGGAGATACACGCGAGTTGGCTTTAATCCAAGGTGTGCGCCCAGACGCGTGGCTACATCGTATACAGCGAGCACGCCGATGCCATGAATACCCAACAACTCACGACGGACGATCTCATGCAGCCGAGCGAAGGTGGGGGAGGCGGCAAGCTCCGCCGCGCAGGCTTGCAGATTTCGTTCGCCCTCAGCCAATACGCTGCGGGGGATTCGGCATTGGTGCGGATGCCGCTTTCCGTTTGGTGATATACAGAGCCCCGCGTGCTTGATCGCGTCTGTCAATGAGAGGCGGTGAAAGAACTCGATTTCCTGCGCAGCATCGCGCCGGTAGAAGCGGATATACGCATCGACTACCTCTTCGCACGCTGCGGTCTCGCCTGTCGTGGGCCGTCCGCAGGTGGGAAGTGGGGCGCAACCCGTCCGGCGAGAAGCTTTGCGTCTCATGGCCGCTCCTACCCCTGCGCGTACAGCATGGCGCCGACCGCGGCTCGGGAGGAGACGCCCAGCTTGCCCAGCACCTGCTCCGTGTGGTTGCGGGCGGTGTAGTAGCTCATCTCCAGGCGTGTGGCGATCTCGGCGTTGCTGCACCCCTCCGCCAGCAGCCGCACCACCTCCGTCTGCCGGGCGGTCAGGCCGTACCGCTCGCGGAGGGCCGCGTCGCTCAGCGGGCCGGACGTGGGCGCGGCGTCGGACGCGGCGGCGCTGGACGCCGCCGGGGCAGGGAACGCGGCGGGGGCGGCGCGGCGGAGCAGGGCGCCGATGCGGGCCATCAGCTCCAAAATGCTGAACGGCTTGGTCACGTAGTCGTCCGCGCCCAGGCGAAAGCCCTGCAGCTTGTCCGCCTCCTCGCGCCGCGCGGAAAGGATGAGCACCGGCGTCTGCACGCCGCGCTCACGAAGCTCCCGCAGCACCTCGTAGCCGTCGCGGTCCGGCAGCCCCAGGTCCAGCACGATCAGCTCGGGCCTGTCGCTGGTCGCCACGGCCAGCGCGTGCGCCGCCTTGGTGGCCAGCGACACCTGGTATCCGTCGTACTCCAGGCTGCGCTGAAGGCCTTCGGCGATGTCGAGGCTGTCTTCGACCACGAGGATGCGGGTCATCTGCGGCGGCAAGGGGTGAAGGGGTGAAGGGGTGAACGGGTGAACGGGTGAACGGGTGATCGGGTGATCGGGTGATCGGGTGATCGGGTGATCGGGTGATAAGGGGACAGGGGGACAAGGTGACAAGGGGACAAGGGATCAGCCGGCGGAGGCCAGGGAGCGAGGTGGGGCTCCGCTGGCGTCGGGCGTATCGGGCTGGTGCAGGGGGAGGGTGAAGACGAAGCTGGCGCCGCGGCCGGGCTCGCTCTCCACCCAGATGCGCCCGCCGTGCGCCTCCACCAGCCCGCGCGCGATCGAGAGGCCCAGCCCCAGGCCCCGCCGGTCCGCGTGGCGCGCCTGCCAGAACGCCCCGAAGATGTGCGGCACCTGCTCCGGCGGAATGCCCGGCCCCGTGTCCGCCACCGAAAAGCGCACCTCGCCCTCCCCCGGCGCGCAGGCCAGCGTCACCACGCCCCCCTTCGGCGTGAACTTGACGGCGTTCCCCACCAGGTTGCTGATGATCTGCAGCATCCGCTCGCCGTCCACCTCCACCGCGGGAAGGCGGTTCGCCGCCTGCACCGCCAGCCGCAGCCCGTGCGCCGCCGCCAGCGGGCCCAGCGCGTGGGCCGCCTCCGCCAGCAGCGCCGCCGGATCGCGGGGAAAGGTCTCCAGCGCCAGCGTGCCGCGCTCCATCCGCGACACCTCCAGCAGGTCCTGGATCAGCCCGTCCATCCGCCTGGTGATGGCGCCGATGCGGTCCAGGCTTTCCCGCTCGAAGGCGCCCACGGAGGGGCGCAGCATGGACGACAGCATCTCCGCATCCATGCGGATGGCCGTCAGCGGGTTGCGCAGGTCGTGCGCGACCACCGCCAGCGTGTGCTGCCGCGCCTCGGTGGCCGCCCGTGCCTCGCCGAAGAGGCGCGCGTTCTCCACCGCCATCGCCGCGCGGCGCCCCAGCTCCTCCGCCAGCGCCGCCTCCGCGCCGCCGAAGCGCGCGCCGGGAGGCGTGCGCCCCTGCACCATCCGCCCCACCGCGCGCCCCGCCGCCCGCCGCGGCCCCACCAGCGCCGCCT
>JAHWJJ010000024.1 GCA_019348475.1 Gemmatimonadota bacterium
ACCGCGCAGAGCACGAGGATCATGGCGATCTGCAGCGTCATCTTCAGCTTCCCCATGCTCGCACCTCCCCCAAAAACCCCTGGGGAAGGTTGAACTGCGGACACCAGGCGAGGCTTGACAGCGTGGCTCGTGGAAGGGAGCGCACGCGCGTAACTCGAAGGAGCACAACTGCCTGCGCGCGACCGAAGGACCTTCTCACGCCCGCGTGAGGCCGGCCCTTCCGCAGAAGTCCAGGCCCACGGTTCTGCGGGCAAGGTCCTTCCGAGGAGCGATCGGGAGGGGCTGGGCGAGGGGACCCGCGGATGGTGAGGTCATTGAGGGATGCGGAAAACATTTCCGCTGCTCGTCTGCGCGCGCCGGTCGGCCGAAAGGCGCGCCGCCCTGGCTCCGGGCCGCGGATGACCAGCGTGGCCGGAACGGGCGCATGAGCGAAAACCCGCGAGAGTCATGCTCCCGCGGGCGCTGCACGCTGCCGGATGGCCTGTCCTGCTAGTTGCCGCCCACCACCGGGCCCCCGCTCTTCTCCGAGGTGGTGGTGGTGTCGGAGGAGGTCGTCGTGGTCGTCGTGGTGGTCGTGGAGTCGGACCGGTTGCCGCCCACCACCGGTCCGCCGTCGAAGCTTGGGCCACCGCTCGGGCCCAGCGGATCCCCTGCAGAGCTGCCGCACGCGGCAAGGACGACGGCGAGAACGATGCCGGCAACGAGGCGCGTACGGCTCATGGGGGTCCTCCTGGTGCAGCGTGCCCAACTGTGCTGGTAGTGCCCTCCGGCAGGGCAAGCCCCGTGCCCCGGAAAATCGGACGCGCGGCAGGGGTGTGCATGTGCCGATTACGCCGGTGTTTCCGTGGTAAACGGCCTCCGCTCGCTCGGTTCAGCCCAGCGCCGCGAGGCGCTCTTCGATCGCGCGGAGGTGGGGACGGGCGCCGACCGATCGAAAGGACTCGGCGGCGCGCGCGTAGAGCGCCCGCGCCTCGTCCAGCCGCCGCTGCGCTTCGCGCAGCAGGCCCAGTTCGCGCACCATCTCGGCCAGGTCGAACTCCGTGGCGGCGCCCTCGCCCATCTGCAGCGCGCGCAGCAGGTAGGTCTCGGCTTCGTCCAGCCGCCCTTCCATGCGCGCCTGCATCCCCCGGAACTTCTCCACCTCCGCCAGCGTCCCCCGGTCGCCGACCACCCGCGCCGCCCGTTCGGCGTGCGCCAGCGTCGCCTCCGCCCGGGCGATTTCACCGATTTGCAGCAGAGGATGCGCTCGGTTGCTGTACAAACGTGCAAGCACCGGCGAATGGGACAGCCGCTCGCCGATCTCGATCCCCCGGCTGAAGTACACCTCGGCCTCCATCCAGTCGCCCAGGTACACGCTCACCGTGCCCAGGTTGTTGTACGCCATCATGGCGTGGGCGCTGTTCCCCGAGCGCACGAACGAGCCGATGCTTTCCATATAGAGCTTGCGCGCCTCGCGCAGGTCCCCCTGCAGGTGCGCGATGACGCCGGCGTTCTGGCAGGCCAGGCCGGCCAGGTCGTCGTCGCCCAGGTCCAGGGCCAGGTCCAGCGCGCGGGCGTACAGGTGCCGCGCGCTTTCCCAGTCACCGACCGAATACCGGACGATGCCCAGCACGTTCAGCGCGCGGGCGGCGGCCTGGCTCAGGCCGCAGCGCTCGGCGATCTCCAGGCTGAGCCCGGCCAGCTCTTCGGCCTCGTCGAAGCGGCGCTGGTGGTTTCGCACGCGCGCCTGGCCCCGCAGCGCGTCGGCGGCGGCGCCAAGGTCCCGCTGCAGCACGGACGCGCGGAAGGCCAGGGAGTAGTGCCGGGCCGCGGCGTCCCACTGCCCCATCCCCTCGGCCTCGCCCGCGCGCCGGGCCAGGGCGCGCGCGTCGCGCCCGGCGGCGGCGGGCGGCTGCAGCGTGGCGCTACTCATCGGCGGGAAGGCGCAGCGTAAAGGTGGAGCCGCGGCCGGGCGCGCTCTCCACCCGCAGCTCGCCCCCCAGCAGGCGCGCCAGCTTGCGTGAGATGGGGAGCCCCAGCCCGGTGCCCCCGGCCGGCGTCCCGGACACCTGCTCGAACTCGTGGAAGATGCGCTCCTGGTCTTCGGGGTTGATGCCGGGCCCGGTGTCGCTCACCCGCACCTCTACCCAGCGGCGGCGGGCGCCGTCCTCCCCCTCAACCCCCTCAACCGAGGCCAGCGCCACGCTGACGGTGCCGCGTTCGGTGAACTTGACGGCGTTGGAAAGCAGGTTCACCAGGATCTGCCGCACCCGGTCCGGATCGCTGGAAAGCGGCGGCAGCGGCACGGCGGGGGTCAACGCCAGGGCCAGCCCCTTCTCGCGCGCCTGAAGCTCCACCGTCTGCAGCGCCTGCTCCACCACGGCGTACGCCGGGAGGGGCTGGATGACCAGCTCCAGCTTGCCCGCCTCCATCTTGGACAGGTCCAGCACGTCGTTCACCAGGTAGAGCAGGTTCTGCGTGGCGCGCTGGGCGCGCCCCAGAAAGGCGAGCGACTCCGGCGGCAGCTGCCCCACCACCCCGTCCAGCAGGAGCGCGTTGTATCCCAGGATGGCGTTGAGCGGGGTGCGCAGCTCGTGGCTCACGGAGGCGAAGAAGCGGTCCTTGGCGGCCGCGCTCCAGCGCAATTCCTCGTTGGCCCGCTCCAGCTCCGTCGAGCGCTCGGCCAGGGCGCCGTGCAGCCGCGCGTTGCCGATCGCCACGGCCGCGTGGCCGGCCAGGGTGAGCGCCAGCCGCACGTCGCGCGGGGTGACCTCGTACGGCCGGCGGTAGCCGATCACCAGCGCGCCGAAGGTTTCACCGAACAGCGCCAGCGGCACCCCCAGCCCCACGCGCATTCCCTCCGCGGCGTGAAAGGGCTCGGGAACGCGGCCGGTGTCGTCGGCCGCCTCCAGGGTGAGCGGCTTGCCGGCGCCGGCCACGCGCTCCGCGAACGGGTCGTCGGCGTCGGCCTCGGCGGCGCGCAGGCCGGCGGAGGCCAGCGTGCGGATGCGGCCCGCCTCGGTGGCGCTGACGGTGACGTAGTGCGCGCCCAGCAGCGTCCGGGTGAAGCGCGCCACCATCTGCAGCACCTCGTCCGGATCCAGGGTGCGGTTGGCCGTCAGCCCCAGCACGTGCAGCGCCTCGCTCTCCTCCGCACGCCGGCGCAGGGTGTCGCGCTCCTCCTCCAGCGCCCGCACCCGCTCCGCCTGCTCTCCGATGCGGGCCAGCGCCGCGGCCACCCGCATCCACTCCGCCGCCCCGGCCGGCAGTTCTTGCGCGCCGATCAGCACCACGGCGCTCCCGGGCCGCGCGGAGCCGTTGCGCAGGGGGATGAGGAGCGCGGAGGCGCCGGGGTGCCGCGCGGCGTCGTCGGGAAACGCGGGGCTGAGGGGGAGGACGACGGGGCCCGGCGCGCGCAGTGCTTCTTCGCGCAGGCGGGGCGAAACGGCCGCGCCCTCCGGCCACGCGGCCACGGGATCCTCCGTCTCGCGCACCCACACGGCGTTGCGGCCGTCGCCCGCGAGGGCGCGCAGCGCCGACGCGGGGTCGGCGCTTTCGTGGACGCGCAGAAGGGTATCGCGAAGGTCCATCGCGCGGCAGGCGAAGTCCGCGCGCGGCGTGGCGCACCGGGGGTACCCGCTGGAGGCCTGCCGCGCACAAGGGTGAGATCCCCAAGGTAGCGCATGCGCCCCGTACAAACAATCCACACCTTCTTCGCGACGGCGCATTCCGTGCGGCCGCCCTCCGCAGGTTAAGGCAGGACAACCATTTAGGACATGTGCGGGGACTCGCGCCCTGATTGGAGTGATGGAGTGATGGAGACGGGCCGCCGCGTTCCAGCGCCGGCGCCAGCGACGAGATTGCAGAGTGATCCTCGACCGGCGCCCGGGGTTCTGCCGTCGCCACAGTCACGCGCGGCGCCTCTTTCGGAATCGCAAGGAGGAACCAGGAAAGCAGGCACGACGACGAGAACGGCCGGCCTCGCGAAGAGGCCGGCCGTCTCGACGGTGCTGAAGGTGGTGCCCCGCGCAATCAGCCGGCGGGCTTCACCTTGCAGGTGGCGGCGGTGATGCTGTAGTCCACGGTCGCCGTGGCGCCCGACGCCACCGTGGCCGAGGGCACGCTGGGCGCGGCCGTCACCATCAGCGAATCGCCGTTGGCAAAGCTCAGCGCGGGCGCGTAGCCGATGGTGTAGGTGCCCGGGGCCACCGTGGTGCGGTAGCGGCCGTCCGTCCCCACGGCGCTGGTAAAGGTCTCCGTCCCGGCCGTGGCCTGCGGCACAAAGGCCGTCACCGCCACCGGCGAGCCGCCGCAGGTGGGCAGCGACACCCCCTGGGCCAGGGCCACGGTCCCCGCGATGCCGCCCGCGAAGCCCACGGAGGTGGCGTGCAGCACCGGGTGCATGATCCAGCGCCCCGAGTTGCCCGCCTGGTGCCCGAAGCTCTGGCTCACGTCGAAGTCCACGGTCAGGATGGTGGACTCGCTCTCCAGCTGCACCGGCTCGTCGCCGCGGAACTTGATCTTGAAGCCGCTGGCGCACCCCGAGGGAATGTGCAGCTGCCCATCGGCCGTGACGCCGGCCGGGAGCGCGGCGTCGCGGCTGGCGTACACGTCACCGTCCTTCTCCACCACGTACGCCTCGCACACCACCAGGCGCAGCTCCGAGTAGCGGCCCGCGGGAACCGTGGCGCCGTTCACCAGCTCCGCCGTGCGGCCGCCGGAAAGGGTGAGCAGGTCCACCCAGTCGGTGCGCGTGGTGAGCAGGTCCACGCGGCCGCCCCGCGCGGTGTCCGCGGGCCCGCCCTGCAGGTAGATGCGGTCGATCTTGACCCACGCTTCCTTCAGGTCGCCCGGCGCGTCCGTAAGGCGAATGCTCACGCGGGCGGCGCCGCTGCCGCCCGTTCCGCCGTCGCAGGCGGCCATCGCCAGCGCCGCCAGCAGGGGAATGGCAAGCCTGCCATGCCTGTTCGTCATCCTCTTCACTCCGTTGTGTCGTCCCGCGATTGTGCCGGGTCAGCCCGGCGCTGCTCCCCGAAGACCGTTGCCATTCGGCGGCCGGACCATCTCCCCGCGCGGGGAGACTCCTGGCTTTGCGGCCCCGCCTCGCGGCGGGTGTGCCCTTGTCGTGGAGCGGTGTTCCGGGGCGGCGGCGCCGCGCCCGATTGTCCGCATGACGAGCGACCGCGGCGGCGGTCACACCCGCGCGCCGCAGAGTTCCCGTTGCGCCGGGTACGCGCGGACCGTAGTCTGACGCCGGCCCGTGCGCCCGCGCCCCGGAACCTCCACACCGAGCCCACCGCCTTGGCGACCACGACGACCGCGAAGCGCCCGCTGCTGTCCGCGGCCAACCTGCTGAACGCGCTGCTGGTGTTCGTGCCGGTGGCCATGCTGATGGAGTGGGTGTTCCACTCGCCGCCCCTGTGGATCTTCGTGGTGGCCTGCCTGGCCATCATCCCGCTGGCGGGGCTGATGGGGCACGCCACGGAACAGATCGCCGAGCACGTGGGCGAGGGGCTGGGGGGCCTGCTGAACGCCACCTTCGGCAACGCGGCGGAGCTCATCATCGCCATCATGGCGCTGCGGGCGGGGCTCTTCGACCTGGTCAAGGCGTCCATTACCGGCTCCATCATCGGCAACGTGCTGCTGGTGTTCGGGCTCAGCGCGCTGGTGGGCGGGATGAAGTACGAGACGCAGCGCTTCAACCGCACCGCGGCCGGGCTGGGATCCACGCTGCTGGTGCTGAGCGCGGTGGGCCTCGTCGTCCCCGCCGTGTTCCACATGATGGTGGGGGACACGGCGCCGGGGGCGGAGCGCAACCTGAGCCTGGAGATCGCGGTGGTGCTGATGGCCACGTACGTGGCCAGCCTGTTCTTTACGCTGCGCACGCACAAGCACCTGTACATGGGCGATGCGGGCGAGAGTGCGCCGGAGGGCGCCCTGGGGCACCGTGTGCCGCTGGGCCGCAGCGTGGCCATGCTGGTGGGGGCCACGGTGGGCGTGACCATCATGGCCGAGTTCCTGGTCGGCGCCGCCGAGGCGACGGCCGAGCGGCTGGGGTGGAGCGAGATCTTCGTGGGCGTGATCGTGGTCGCCATCATCGGCAACGCGGCGGAGCACTCCACGGCCATCATCATGGCGGCCAAGAACAAGATGGACGCGTCCATCAACATCGCCGTGGGCTCGTCCATCCAGATCGCGCTGTTCGTGGCGCCGCTGCTGCTGTTCCTGAGCTACTTCATCGCGCCCGCGCCCATGGACCTGATCTTTACGCCTTTCGAGGTGCTGGCGGTGGGGGTGTGCGTGGGGATCATGGCGTTCTGCGCCAACGACGGCGAAAGCCACTGGATGGAGGGGATACAGCTGCTGGCCGTCTACATCATCCTGGGCATCGCCTTCTACTTCCTCCCCGTGGCGCCCGGAGTGGCGGGGCACTGATCCGCCAGGGCGGGGGGATCGCGGCCCCCGCCGGAGCGAATGAATTCGCCGCTGGAAATTCGCAAAGTCCGCCTGCGCGGACTGCAGGGCCAGAATTGCGAGAGCCGGCCGTAGCCCAACCTCCCCCAGGGTTTTTGGGGGAGGTGCGAGCATAAGCGAGCGGGGGGGGCGCGGCGCGGAGCCGGCCATCCCCACACCGACCATTCCCGGATTCCCATCGCAGCGCCGGGTTCCTTCCTCTCTCCTAATCCCACGTGACGACGGTCGCACACGCGCTCTCGGCGGCGCTGATCGCGGTGACGGCGATGAAGGTGCCGCCGTCCGAGACGCGCTACCTGGTGGCGGCGCTGGCCGCCGGGGCCATTGCGGACGCCGACCACGTCTACCCGGTGCTGCGCGACTGGCGCTTCTACCGGCAGCACGGCTTTCGCGGCAACCTGCACGCGGCGCGCACCCCCGTGCACGAGCTGGCGGGGCTGACCGGCGCCGGCATCGTCGCGTGCCTGCTGTGGTGGGTGGATCCGCTGATGGCGGGCGTGGTGTTCGCCGCGTTCGCCGTCCACCTGGCGCAGGACTTCGTAACCGGGCACTCGCTGCCGCTGAACCCGGCCGACCGCACGGTGGTCCGCATGTTCGACCTGAGCTTCGGTCAGAAGGTGGCCATCGACGGCGCCGTCATCGCCATCTCCATCGCCCTATGGATTCCGTACCTGCGCGGCCGCGGATAGCCGGCGGCTACCGGGCCGTGCTCGCATGGCTGGAGCCGTGGATCCCGGTGCCCGACGTGAATCCCTCGTGGTGGTCGCTGCTGGGGCTGGCGGGGTCTGTCGCGTGCCTGTACGCGGCCACGCCGGGGCTCAAGCTGGCCCTGGTCTTCGGCGTGCTGCTGACCGACTGGTGGGACGGCGCCACGGCGCGCCGCCACGGGACGGTGACGCGCGAGGGCTACATCGTGGACGTGGTGATCGACCGCTTCAGCGAAGCCTTCATCTTTCTGGCGGACGTGGGGCATCCCCTGGGGCGGGTGTTCTTCGCGCTGTTCGTCTTCAACACCGCCGCCACCATCTGGGGCGCCAGGACGGGAAAGCACCGGATCCTCCCGCTGCGGGCGGCGTGGATGGTGGTGCTGGCGTGGTGGGTGGTCGGGTGAGTGCGCGGGAGTGCGAAAGTGCGAAAGTGCGAAAGTGCGAGGATGCGAGCTGGGAGCTGCACCCTCGCCGGGAACGCGGGACGGGGTGTAATGCTTGCAAACGCGTGTGCCGTGGCGCGCCGGGTCCGCGGGGACGGTGTTATACTTCTGTTCCTTTGAAATCGAACGACAGGAGAACAGATAGATGGCGGTGGAGATCACGGGCCGGTACGCCGGCAATCTGAAGGTGGATCTGCGGCACGGGCCGTCGGGGGCGGAAATGCGCACCGCGGCGCCGGTGGACAACAACGGCGACGGCAGCTCGTTCTCGCCCACGGACCTGCTGGCCGCGTCGCTGGGCGCGTGCATGGTGACGGTGATGGGCATCTACGCGCAGAAGAACGGCATTCCGTTCGACGGCGTGGAGTTCCACCTGGAGAAGCACATGCGCGCGGACCCGCGCCGCGTTGACCGGCTGCCGGTGACGCTGCACATGCCCGCGGCCCTGGACGAGCGGCAGCGCCAGACGCTGGAGAACGTCGCGCTCACCTGCCCCGTGCACCGCAGCCTGCTGCCGGACATCGAGAAGGACGTGCGGTTCGTGTACGACGTTGAGGCGCCGGCGGCGGCATCGGTGAGCTGAAGCGGGCTGGGTCCTCGGGGACGATCCAGGGTGCCGCCTGGCCCGGAGTGATGAGCGGGTAAACCCGCTGCTGGACAAGCGACAAGCCCCGTCCCGGCTCGCTCACGCTCGCCGAACGGGGCTTCAACTTCGGCAACGGCCCGCAGGCATTCGCGACGTTCATACCCTCTCCCGCATTGCGGGAGAGGGTGCGAGCCTACGCGAGCGGGTGAGGGCCTGTCGGGTGCAGGGCCGCGAGCGCGGCGATGCGCTTCTGTGCGACGGGAAGGGCGTAGCCGCCGATGCGTTCCCACGGAACCCACGCGACCTCGTCGTAGCGCACGGCGCGTGGCTCGCCCCAGACGACGGTGCAGCGGACGGCGTGGTACGTGGCACGGACGTGCGTAAAGGTGTGGTCCACCGACGCGACCGGCGCGCCCGCGCGGACGGCGAGGTCCAGGCCTTCCGCCGCGGCGCGCTCGGCGGCGGCGGAGGCGGATTCGCCGGGGTGGCGGATGGCCTGTGGAAAGCCCCACATCCCCCCCAGGCGCGCGCGGACGGGGCGGCGGACCAGCAGCACCTCGCCGCCACGGTGGATGACGGGGACGGCGGTGTCTTCGTGCGGCAGCGGCCTGGCCTTCTTTGGGGCGGGCCGCTCGTTCTGCGTGCCGGCGGCGTACGCGGCGCACAGGCCGCGCACGGGGCACTCGCCGCAGCGCGGGCTTCGCGGAGTGCAGACGGTGGCACCCAGCTCCATCACCGCCTGGTTCACGTCCCCCGGGCGCTCGCCGGGGACCAGGGCGGCGGCCATCGGCCAGAGCGCGTCCTCCGCGGGCGCGGGATCGTCCGTCCAGCGGGCGAAGACGCGGCGCACGTTGCCGTCCACCACCGGCTCCTCCCGGCCGAACGCGATGGACATCACCGCCCCCGCCGTGTACCGCCCCACGCCGGGCAGCGCACGGAACGCATCCGGCTCGCCCGGCACCCGGCCGCCGTGCCTGGACGCGACCTCCTGCACCGCGCGGTGGAAGTTGCGGGCGCGCGAATAGTATCCCAGCCCCTCCCACGCCTTCAGCACGTCGTCCAGCGGCGCCGCGGCGAGCGCATCCACGGTGGGAAAACGCTCCAGCCAGCGCGCGTAGTACGGCCGCACCGTCTCCACCCGCGTCTGCTGCAGCATCACCTCCGACAGCCACACGCGGTACGGGTCTGGCGCCTGGCCGCGCGGCGTGCGCCACGGCAGGTCGCGCCGCGCGTCGTCGTACCAGGCGAGCAGGCGGCTTCGGAGGGTGGGGAAATCCACGAAAGTGCGAAAGTGCGAAAGTGCGTGAGTGCGTGAGTGCGTGAGTGCGTGAGTGCGTGAGTGCGTGAGTGCGTGAGTGCGAAAGTGCGAAAGTGCGAAAGTCCAGAAGGGCGAACGTCGAGCAGGAGAATAGGATCGAGCTGCGCCCGCGGGGGCCCCTCACCCGCTCGCTGGGCTCGCATCCGCTCCCGCAAGCGGGAGAGGGTGTAAACGTCACACCACCGGCGGTGCGTTTCCGCTGTTTCGATGTTCAAGCCCCGCGCCGTTTGCGGGGCTTTCCGCTGTCGTTGCGGCGGATTCATCCGCTCCCGCGGCGGCGAACTCCGGCCTCGCGTGAAAACCGACTTCCGCACTTTCGCACTTTCGCACTCTCGCACTCTCGCACTTCCCTCCCCCGTCACTCCGCCGCGCGCAGCTCCGGCACGTTCACCACCATCCACGCCAGGATCAGCAGCAGCGCGCAGGCGCCGGCGGTGAGCGCGGCGGGGGCGCCGAACCAGCGGGCCAGCGCGCCCGCCTGCAGCGCACCCAGCGGCGTCATCCCGATGAACAAGAACACGTACACCGACATCACCCGCCCGCGCAGCCGGTCGGGCACCCGCGACTGAAGCAGGGCGTTCACGCTCGCGTTGTTCAGGATCATCGCGAACCCCGCCACCGCCAGCAGCACCAGCGACAGCGGATACGACCGCGACTGCGCGAACGCCACCAGCACCAGCGCGAACCCCACCGCGGCCCCCACGATCAGCCGCCCGCGCGGCACCCGCAGCCGCCCGGACGCCAGCGCCACCCCCGACACCAGCGCGCCCGCACCCGTGGCCGCCAGCATCGACCCCAGCCCGGGGGCGCCCACGCCCAGCTCGTCGCGGGCAAAGACGGGGAGCAGCATCACGTACGGCAGCGCCGTCACCGACATCCCGGCGATCAGCCACACCAGGGTGCGCACCAGCCGGTCGCCGCGGATGTACGCCAGCCCCTCGCGAATGCTTTCCAGCGTGGACGAGGTTCGCGCCGCGGGCGTGAACACGGGGAGCCGCATCATCAGCAGCCCCGTGATCACCGCCACGTACGAGAACGCGTTGGCGTAGAAGCACGCGGCGATCCCCACCGTGCCGATCATGGCCCCGGCCAGCCCCGGGCCCACGATGCGCGTCGCGTTGAAGGCGGCGGAGTTCAGCGCGATCGCGTTCGGCAGGTCCGCCGGGCCCACCAGCTCCACGAAGAACGACTGGCGGGTGGGGATCTCGAAGGCGCTGGCCGAGCCCAGCACGAACACCAGCCCCAGCAGCGCGCCGTAGGTGATGCGCTCCGTCCCCGTCAGCACCGCCAGCGCCAGCGCAGCCGCCAGCGAGACGCCCTGGGCGATGAGGATGATGCGCCGCTTGTCGTGCCGGTCGGCCAGGTCGCCGGCCCACAGGGTGAACAGCAGCGCCGGCAGCGAGGTGACGGCGGTCACGATCCCCAGCCGCAGCGCGGAGTTGGTGAGCTCCAGCACCAGCCACCCCTGCGCCGTGCTCTGCATCCACGTCCCCGTGAGGGAGAGGACGTGGCCGGCGTAGAACACGCGAAAGTTGCGGTGCCGCAGCGCGCCGAACGCGCGGGCGGGGGTCGGGGCATCCAGCGGGTGTCCCGGCGCGCCGGGCAGCTGCGTGGGAGGCGCGCGAAAGGCGCGGGGCGCGGATGCCCGCTCCTCGCGGCTCCCCGCGTCCACTTCCGGAATCTGCTGGTCCGTGGTCCCCTCGTACGTACTGCTGTGCGAAACGGTCGATGCGGCTTTATCTTACGGTGCAGGGCACCCCCGCGCCACGCCCGGGATGGCCCGCAACGTGCGCCGCCGGGCAGAACGCCGCCCATCCCCCGAGGTCCCATGCGCTTTACCAGCTACTCCCGCTTTACCGGCCACATGGCCGACGCCATGAACCTGCAGGCGCTGCTGGACCAGCTCAGCGATTTTCTGCTGCAGAGCGGGTTCGCGGGCGGGCGGCACTTCAACCCGTGGTGGGGCGAGTTCGGCGGCGACGAGGACGACCGCTCCATGGACGCGCTGAAGGAGGCGCTGCTGCGGGCGCTGCTGGAAAGCGGCCAGCTCACGCCGGAGATGGTGAGCGAGCTGCGCGGCGACGGCGAGCCGGACCCGCAGGTGCAGCAGCAGATCGCGGAGCTGCTGGACCGGCTGATCCAGCGGATGGTGGAGGAGGGATACCTGAACGTGAGCGAGCAGCCCCAGATGCCGGCCGGCTACGAGCAGATGCAGGGCGAGGGGAGGATCGACGAGGCGCGCGAGGCGTCGCGGCAGGTGGAGTTCTCGCTCACGGGCAAGGGGATCGACTTTCTGGGATACCGCACCCTCCGCCAGCTGCTGGGAGCCATGGGGCGCTCGTCGTTCGGCAGCCACGACACGCCGCACCTGGCCACCGGGGTGGAGGCCGAGGCCGCCAGCCGGCCGTACGAGTTCGGCGACACGCTGAACCTGGACATCCCCGCCACGCTCAAGAGCGCCCTGGCCCGCGAGGGGGTGCGCGAGGACGGTACGCTGCCGCTGGAGTACGGCGACCTGCACGTGCACCAGTCCGAGTACCGCTCCAGCTGCGCCACGGTGCTGATGCTGGACACCAGCCACAGCATGATCCTGTACGGCGAGGACCGCTTTACGCCGGCCAAGAAGGTGGCGCTGGCCCTCACGCACCTGATCCGCACCCAGTTCCCCGGCGACACGCTGAAGGTGGTGACCTTTGGCGATACGGCCGAAGAGATCCCCACCGGGCGGCTTGCGCACGCGCAGGTGGGCCCGTTCCACACGAACACCGCGGCGGGGCTGCAGCTGGCCCGGCGGCTGCTGATGGCGCAGAACAAGGACATGCGCCAGATCGTGATGATCACCGACGGCAAGCCCTCCGCCGTCACGCTGCCGGACGGGCGGGTCTACAAGAACTCCATGGGGCTGGACCAGTTCGTGTTGCGCGAGACCTTCCACGAGGTGGGGGCCTGCCGCAACTCGGGGATCCTGATCAACACCTTCATGCTGGCCCGCGACCCGGCGCTGGTGGCGTTCGTGAACCAGGTGACGCAGATCGCGCGGGGCAAGGCCTACTTCACCAGCACCATGACGCTGGGCCAGTACATCATGCGCGACTTCCTCCGCCGCAAGACGAAGCGCGCGGGGTAGGACGGGGGCGTGCTCCGCAGTGCCTGTTTACAGTGGGCACTTCGCTCCCTATGATCGTGGCATGAAGCTCATAGCCGAGATCAGAGCGAAGATCGCTGGAGGCCGGTTCGAGTTCTCGCAACATGCCGTGGACCAGAGCATCACGCGAGGAATCTCCGTGGCTGAAATCCGTCAGGCTGTAGCGGCGGGTGAGGTGATCGAAGACTACCCCGAGGACAAATACGGCCCCAGCTGCCTTGTCTTCGGCACAACGGAGGCAGGCAGGCCGTTGCACGTTCAGTGCAGCTACCCGTCACGCCCGATCCTCAAGATCATTACCCTGTACGAGCCCGATCCCGATCTGTGGATCCAGTTCCGGCAACGGAGGAGGTAAGCAGACAATGGCGGACGAACGCGAAGATCGCCTGGTGCAGTCCCTGGTCACGTATTCCGTCGAGTACGGGGGACAAATCGTTTTCGTCGAGAACGTTCCGGCGAGAGTGGACCCTGAAACAGGCGAGCGGTTCTATTCGCCGGAGACGGTGGAGCAGATCCAGTCGATTGTCTGGAGTGGCCGCCAGCCGGATCGCATGGCACAGACACCCGTGTTCCAATTCGCCGCGTAGGTGCACGAGCCGTAAGCTACCCGCGCCGATGTTGGCGATACTGCGCTCCGGACGAACCGTGTCGGTACCGCTGCTGTGGTTTCCCCGCAGGCTCAGCGCCGCGTCACCACGTGGATGGCGCCCTGGGGGTGGCCCACGCCCCAACGCTGCTGCGCTTCGACGGCGTCGTAGTACTCCACGCGGTCGATGTCGCCGTGGGTGATGGAGCGCAGCGTCTCCAGCGGGCCCAGGCGGCGGCCGTCCAGGTACACGATGATGGGCGATTCGTCGCTGATGTTCACGCCCGACTCGTCGCGGGTTTCGAACGGCGTAAAGCGCAGTCCGTCGCTGCCGCGGGCGCGCAGCCACTGGGGCCGGAGCGTCTGCACCAGCTCGAAGGCGCTGGTCACGGTGGTGGCCTCCACCTCGCCGCGCCCGATCACCCGGCGCCGATCCGACGCGCGGGGTGCCACCGGCCGCGCCTCGATCACCGTGCTCGGCCCCGCCTGCGACGCGGGCGCGGGGGGTGCTGGATGCGGAGCAACCGCCACGCGGGCGGGGGCGGCCGCGGCCACGGTGGCCGTGCCCGCGGGCACCACGGCGCCGCCCACCTCGCGGATGGCGATCACCTGCCGCGTCTGCGGCACCAGCACGTTCACCTCCGTGCGCGACGCCTCCACCGGCATGCGGATCACCCACGACGAGGTGATCCACCGGCCGTCCGGCAGCCGCTGGAACTCCATCCGGCCGCCCGGCACCCCTCGCGGCCCGCGCATGGGCGCGCGCGTGTACTCGAACTCCATCAGGCGCAGCTCCGCGCTGGCGCGGTCCACCCACAGCACCCCCTGCACGTCGGGAACGCGCCGGCCGCGCACCGGCTCAAAGGCCAGCCCGATCAGCCCCGGTGCCGGCGCGCCGGCCGTGCGCAGGGCAAAGCAGTGTTCGTCCAGAAAGCGCTCCGAAAGCAGCACGTCGGCGTCGGGGGCCGCGTAGAGAAAGCCGTCCCCCTCGCGCTCCACGAAACCCACCGTGGACAGGCGCGCCGGGTCCACCGTGACGAACGGCTTGTGCGCCATCCCTTCCACGCGCCTGCGGTTGTCCACCGTCACGGCGCCGGAGCGGCTTTCCACCTCGCGCTCGAACAGTTCCACGGCAAAGCGGGCGCGCTGGTCGCCCGCGCTGGCGCTCACCACGTCCAGCGCCTTGCGCACCTCGCCCCACACCGCCGCGGTCTCGGCCGACGTGCCGGGGCGGGTGGCGCAGCGCGGCTGGGCGGCCACCACGACGGCGTCCAGGAGCACGCGCTCCCCGGCCGCCACCAGCCGGTGCGACGCCTGCTCGCCCGCGGCCAGCGCCAGCGGCTCGCTGACGGTTGACGCATAGCCGATGCGCTCCGCGCGCACCACGTACCGGCCCGCCGCCGGCGCCCGCAGCGTGTAGTGCCCGCTCGCGTCGGTCAGCGCGGAATGCACCACGCGCCCGGACTCGTCCTGCAGCGCTACGCGGGCGGAAGGGATGGGCGTTCCGTCGGCATCCACGAGGCGCCCGGCGACGGACTGCGCGCGGGCCGGCGCGGCCAGCGCAAGGGCGAGAAGGAGGGCTGCGAGAATGCGCGTGCTCATGTCGGTGCGGTGACGGCGTGGGGTGCGGCGGGGCGATCCACCTATTAATGCGTCGGAGACGTGCTTTCGGACAACCATGGCGACAAGCCCGATCGGCTCCGTTTGCCCCTGGCCGTGTGAGGCCGTCTTTCCATGCATCACGTCCGGGGCTGTCATTTCTCGCCCGATGCCCCATCTTTACGGGCTCCGGACGATGATGACGAACCGCCCCTGCGGAACCGACAGCGATGACGAGCGACTTTTTCGATGATCTCGAGGCCCGCGGGCTTGTCCACGGCGCCAGCGAGGGCGCGCGCGAGGCACTGGCCGCGGGTCCGTTGACGGCCTACATCGGCTTCGACCCCACGGCTTCCAGCCTGCACGTGGGGTCGCTGCTCCCCATCCTGGCGCTGGCGCGGCTGCAGCGCGCCGGCCACCGGCCCATCGCGCTGGTGGGCGGCGGTACGGGGATGATCGGCGACCCCAGCGGCAAGACCGTGGAGCGGCAGCTCCTCACCCGCGAAGACGTGGAGCGCAACGTCGCGGGGATCCGCGAGCAGCTGGGCCGCTTCGTCGACTTTTCGGGCGAGGGCGGCGCGGTGCTGATCGACAACCACGACTGGCTGGGCGGGGTGGGGCTGATCGAGTTTCTGCGCGACGTGGGCAAGCACTTCACGGTCAACTACATGCTGGCCAAGGAGGCCGTGGCGCGCCGAGTTGAGAACGAGGGCGGCCTGTCGGTGACCGAGTTCGCCTACTCGCTGCTCCAGGCGTTCGACTACCGCGAGCTGTTCGACCGGCGCGGGGCGGTGCTGCAGATGGGCGGCAGCGACCAGTGGGGCAACATCACCGCGGGGATGGAGCTGATCCGGCGCACCCGCGGCACGCACGTCAATGGAATCGTCATGCCGCTGGTGACCACCGCCAGCGGGGTGAAGTTCGGCAAGAGCGAGGCGGGGACGGTGTGGCTGGACGCGGAGCGCACCTCGCCCTTCCGCTTCTACCAGTTCTGGCTGAACGCCGAGGACGCGGACGTGGACCGCTACCTGAAGTTCTTTACATTTCTGCCGGTGGACGAGATCGCGGCGGTGGTGGTGGAGCACCAGGCCAACCCCGCCGCGCGCGCGGGGCAGCGGCGGCTGGCGGAGGAGGTCACGCGCCTGGTGCACGGCACGGACGGGCTGGAGCGCGCCGAGCGGGCGACGGCCGTGTTCTTCGGCAGCCGGCCGGCGCAGGACCTGCCGGCCGCCGAGCTGCTGGACGTGTTCTCCGACGTCCCCTCCACCGAGGTCCCGCGCACGCGGCTGGAGGGGGAGGGAATCCCGGTGGTGGACCTGCTGGCGGAGAGCGGCGTCGCGGCGTCGAAAGGCGAGGCGCGCCGGCTGATCGCGGGCGGCGGCATTTCCGTCAACGGCGACCGCGTGTCCACCCCCGAGCAGCGCGTCCGTGGCGGCGAGGCCATAGACGGGCAGGTGCTTCTGCTGCGGAAGGGAAAGAAGCAGAACCACGTGGTGCGGCTGGTGGACTGAGCCGGAACCGCGCGTGTTCATGCAGTTGAAGCCCCGCGGCAGTTTGCGGGGCTTTCCGCCGTTGTTGCGGCGGCTTCAGCCGCTCCCGCGCGAGCCGGTCCACCATCGCCGCGCAATCATCGGCCAGACGGCCGGCGCCGTTCCCCGCGACCGCGTTCAGGCGAATCCACCGATCCGGAAGGGTTCATCACAGATTCGCGGCAGGGCGTTCTGAGGCACTGGCTCACGAATCCTTTCCCGGGTACGCAGGAAGCGGTAGCCCTCGGGGAGGACCTCCAGCACACCCTCGCCGCGCAGCACCACTTCGCTGTCGAGCAGGTTCTGCTCGATGCGGTAGCGCGTCGCCCTGCCAGCGGCACGAAAAGGAGCCGGCCCCGCGGATCGCGGGGCCGGCTCTCTCGGTGGTGCTGATCCGTTTCGAAAGGATCAGCCGCCGCGGGCCATGGAGTCCAGGAACTCCTTGTTCGCCTTGGTCTTACGCATGCGGCTGAGCAGAAAGTCGATGCTCTCCACCGGCGGCATGTCGCTGAGGAAGTTGCGCAGCAGGTACACGCGCGTGAGCTCCATCTCGCTCAGCAGCAGGTCCTCGCGGCGCGTGCCGGAGCGGTTGATGTCGATCGCCGGGAAGATGCGCTTGTCGGCAATGTGCCGGTCCAGCGACAGCTCCAGGTTGCCGGTGCCCTTGAACTCCTCGAAGATCACCTCGTCCATGCGGCTTCCCGTCTCCACCAGCGCCGTGGCGATGATGGTGAGGCTGCCGCCTTCCTCGATGTTGCGCGCCGCGCCGAAGAAGCGCTTGGGCTTGTGCAGCGCGTTGGCGTCCACGCCGCCGGAAAGGATCTTGCCCGAGTGCGGCACCACCACGTTGTAGGCGCGCGCCAGGCGGGTGATGCTGTCCAGCAGGATCACCACGTCGCGGCCGTGCTCCACCAGGCGCTTGGCCTTCTCCAGCACCATCTCCGCCACCTGCGTGTGGCGGTCCGCCGGCTCGTCGAAGGTGCTGCTGATCACCTCGGCGCGCACGTTCTCCTGCATGTCGGTCACCTCTTCGGGCCGCTCGTCGATCAGCAGCACGATCAGGTGCACCTCCGGATGGTTCTCGGTGATCGCGTTGGCGATCTTCTGCATCAGGATGGTCTTGCCCGCCTTGGGCGGCGCCACGATCAGCCCGCGCTG
>JAHWJJ010000292.1 GCA_019348475.1 Gemmatimonadota bacterium
GAACCCCCGTTCGCGCGCACGCGCGGGGCTTTTCCCGCACCACGCGCGGCGATACACTCCAATGCATCCGGTTCCCGTCGTTCCCCATCACCCATGGAGGTACGGATGAAGATCAAGCTGAACCTGGACACGCTGTCGGTGGAGTCGTTCGACACGGGCGTCAGCCCGGAAGTGCGCGGCACCGTGCAGGCGCACCAGGAGAGCCGCGCCTGCAACACCCGCACGCCGTTCTGCCAGCTGCCGTCCGTGTACCGGCCGTGCATCACCGACGAGGTGGAGTGCGCGTGAGCGCGTAGACGGACCGCGTTCGCGGACCAGAGCGGTGTGGAAAGAACGGGGGTGCGGCGGGACGGCGGAATCCGATTTCCGCCGTTCCTCCGCACCCCCGCTTCTTCGGCAGGGAACCCTCGCACGGAGAACGCGGAAGGCACGGAGTGGGTTGATCCGCCACGCCGCCCTGGGGAAAGGCGCTCCCGCGGCTATGCGATGCCGGTGGGGGTCTTCGGGGCAGCCGCTTCGGGGGGCGCCGGCGCCACGCAGGCGGTGCGCAGCCGGTCCATGAACTGGTCGAACTCCTCCGTGCTCACGCGGTTGTCCTGGTTCAGGTCCGCGGCGCGGGCGTACTCCGGCCCCAGCACCTCGGCGTGCTCCGCGGAGCGGGCCAGGTACAGCTGGTACGTCATCAGCGTGAGGATCATGAAGGTGCCGTGCTCCCACAGCTCCTGCCGGTCGCCGAACAGAATGTCGCCCACGGAAAAGGCGAAGAAAAGGAGCATGTTCATCTTGAACGCCAGCCGGTGCACCATGGTGTCCACCCGCGGCCGCAGCAGCATCACCAGGAAAACCGCACCGACGACGATCTCCACGACGGCGAAGGTATACAGGGCCGCGAGCGCCATCTCCTCCGGCAGGTACAGGCGCGAGAAGTAGTCGATGAACTTTTCGTCGCGGTTCACGCCGAACCAGCCCACCGTCCTGGGCCCGAAGGGACCCACCTCCTGCGTCCCGTTGAAGAACTTGTCCAGCCCGTTCAGCAGCCAGAACACGGCCCAGAACGCGTACAGGATCAGGTCCAGGCGAAGGTTGTCTTCTACGGCCACGAAGGCCATCTGCCGGCGGCGGGTGCGCATCGCGGGTCTCCTGTGCTGGTCGGCGGGAGGTGCGGACGGGGAAGCGTTCGTGCGGCGGGGAGGGCGGGTGCCGCGGATCCAATCTGCTGCGGAAAAACGGTGCAGACAAGCACCGCGTTCGCCGCTGATCCGGCGCCGTGCGAGAGAAGGGGGAGGCGGTGCGGTACTGACGTCTGGAGGAGGCGGAGGGTCGCAGCCCCGGCGCGCGATGAAGGAGGCGAAGGGCGGCCCTGCGTGGCGGGGCCACCCCTCTCGATGATCAGCCGCCGGAGCAGATGCGCTCGACCTCGTCCGGGTCCACGGGCACGGCGCGGGTGAGGATTTCATGGCCGTCCTCCGTCACCAGCACGTCGTCTTCCAGGCGGATGCCGATGCCGCGCAGCTCGGCGGGGACGTCCTCCGCATCTTCGGGAACGTACAGGCCGGGCTCCACCGTGAGCACCATCCCCGGCCGCAGCGCCACCGGCTCGCCGCCGGGCTCGGTGTAGGGGCCGGGGTCGTGCACGTCCAGCCCCAGCCAGTGCGAGGTGTTGTGCATGAAGAAGCGCTTGAACTTCTCCTCCTCGATCAGCTTCTCCGGCTCCCCCTCCAGCAGCCCCAGGTCGATCATCCCCTGCACCAGCACCCCGCGCGCCGCCTCGTGCACCTCCTTGACCGGAGCGCCGGGGCGCACGGCCTGGATGGCCGCGTGCAGCGCCCGCAGCACCACGTCGTAGACGGCGCGCTGCGGCGCGGTGAAGCGGCCGGACGCGGGAAAGGTGCGGGTGATGTCGGAGCAGTAGAAGCCGACCTCCGCGCCGACATCCACCAGCACCAGGTCGCCCTCCTCGATGCGCCGCTGGTTGCTGACGTAGTGCAGCACCGTGCCGTTGGCGCCGGAGCCGACGATCGCGGGGAAGGACGTGCCCGAGGTGGCGGAATGGGACCGGAAGGTCTGGTCCAGCAGCGCCTGGATCTCCCACTCGCCCACGCCGGGGCGGCCGGCGCGCATGGCGGCCAGGTGCCCGCGCGCGGCCAGCTCCGCGGCCTGCCGCATCAGCGCCAGCTCCCCGGGCTCCTTGATCAGCCGCATGCGGTCCAGCAGCTGCGCCGGGTCGCGCAGGTCCCACGGCCCCTTCCCCGCGCGCGGCCGCGAGCCGCGGAAGCCCGCCAGCAGCCGCAGCATGCGCGCGTCCATGGGCCCGTCGTCGGCGCGGACGGCATACCACAGCGCGTCCGCCGGCTCCACCAGCTCCTTGAGCCGCTCGTCCAGCTCTTCGGCGGGGTAGGCGGCGTCGGCGCCGTACCGCTCGCGCGCGCCCTCCACCCCCGCGCGCTTTCCCGTCCACGTCTCGCGCTCCGGGTCGCGCGGGCGCACGAAGAGCGTAAAGCGGTGCGCGGCGTCGTGCGGCGTGAGCACGGCCACGGCGCCGGGCTCCAGGAACCCGGTGAGATAGAAGAAGTCGCTGTTCTGGCGGTAGATGACCTCGGTGTCGCGCGACTTCACCAGCTCGGGGGCGGCGGACAGCACCGCGACCCCGTTCCCCATCGCCTGGATGAACCGCTCGCGCCGGGCGCGGAACTCTTCCGGGCCGCGGCTCTGCACCGCATCCGCCGCCTCCGCGGTTTCGACGGGGCCCGCAGCGGGCTCGGTGGACGGGGCGGCTTCGGCGGAGGCTGCGGGGTGCGTACCCTGGGTCATCGACGGATCGGAAGGTCAGCGCCCCGGGGGGCGATGGGTTCTGATGGATGGCGCGGAAGGGTCCCGGCGCCGCCTGCACAGCATAGGTCCGCGCCGTGGACCGGCGCAATCGGCAGCGGGGGGAGCGGCGCCACCCACGGGCCCGCGACGGCGGATGAGCCGTGCCGGGCACGCCGTGCACCTCCTCAGGACGAGGTTGCGCGTCGTGGAGGTTGTAGCGATATTCGTCCTCAAACGTAAATACTACGGCGAATCCCACTCCCCGCCCTCCGTCGCCATCCGACGGGCCGGCGCCGCCGGTGCAGTCCCCATCCACCATCCCTCACCCGGAGAGCCCCATGCGCAAGCTGAAGCTGGAACTGGAAGCCCTTGCCGTGCAGTCGTTCGCCACGAACGCCGTGCGCGGCCCCCGTGGCACCGCCCACGCCCACGCCGACACCGCCATCGCCGGCGACACGGCGTACGCGGTCGACACCATGATGGAGGCCGATACCATGGTGCAGGGCGATACCGTGGCCGTCGAGGACACGCAGGCGGACCCGTGCTTTACCTGCGAGCTCAGCTGCGGCACCCGCGGCTGCTGACCCCCGCCGCCGGCTGCCGCGGCGCCGGCGCGCGCCGCCCTTCCCGCCGCTCGCGCAGTCGCCCTCCCCCGAGCACAAGGACCCGGACCATGAAAAAGCTGAAGCTGGACGTCGACGAACTCATCGTGGAGGGCTTCGGTGCCGCCGCCGCGGTGCGCGAGCCGCTGGGGACCGTAGAGGCACACGACAACAACAAGACGCTGCCGCTGGACCAGTGCTTCTCGTCCATCGTCCCCACCTGCAGCATCTACTGCTGACGCGACCTGCCGCGAGGTACGCGCGAACAGGCCCCGATCCATCATCGGCAGACAGGAAGTCAGAATCGGCAGAGCCAGCAGAGCCCACGTCTCTGCTGGCTCTGCTGTTTCTTCGTGAACCCGTTCTTCCGGAATCCGCAGCGCTCCCGGCCCGCGAGCGAGGGGCCCCTTGGCACCCTCCCCCCGCCGGATGTTAGTTTCCCGCCGGCCGCATTCACTTCGGCGTCGGACGGGAGATCGATGGATCTGGGACTCAAGGACCGCGTCGCGATCGTGACGGGCGGCAGCATGGGGCTGGGGCGGGCGGTCGCGCGGGAGCTGGCGCGCGAGCGGGCCCGCGTGGTGATCGCCGCGCGCAACGAGCAGCGGCTGCAGCGCGCGGCGGAGGAGCTCCGGCGCGAGACGGGCGGCAACGTGCTGGCCGTGCGCGCGGACATGACGCGCGCCGACGACATCCGCGCGCTGGTGGAGCAGGCGGTGGACCGCTGGGGCGGAGTGGACGTCGCCTTCGCCAACGCGGGCGGGCCGCCGGGAACGCGCTACGAATCCACCAGCCCCGAGCAGGTGGAGCGCGCGGTGGAGCTGAACCTGATGAGCACGGTGCGCCTGGCGCAGGAGGTCACCCCGCACATGCGGCAGAAGGGGTGGGGGCGCTTCATCGCGCTCACCTCCGTCTCGGTAAAGCAGCCGCTCCCCGGGCTCATCCTCAGCAACACCGCCCGGGCGGCCGTGGTCGGCTGGGTAAAGACGATGGCGACCGAGCTGGCGCCGCACGGCATCACCTGCAACGTGGTGGCGCCGGGGTACATGCACACCGGCCGCGTGGAGGACCTGGCCGCCGAGCGGGCGGAGCACGAGCAGCGCCCCCTCGCCGAGGTCCTGGACGAGATGGGAAAGCGGATCCCCGCGGGGCGGATGGGGAACCCCGAGGAGCTGGCGGCGGTGGTGGCGTTCCTGGCCAGCGAGCGGGCGAGCTACGTCACGGGGACGACCATCCAGGTGGATGGCGGGTACGTGCAGGGGCTGCTGTGAATCCACCGAAGTTTGCCGCACCGCCCATGAAGCCCCTGTCCACCGCCCTCCTCGCCGCGCTGGCGCTCGCCGTTCCCGCCGGCGCGCAGAACGGCCGTTCCTGGGCGCCTTCGCCGCGCGGCCATTCATCCGCGCCGCTGACGTGGGAGGAGTGCGGGATCGATGGGCTGGAGAACCTGCGGCGCAATCCCACGGCGGCGGAGATGCGCTGCCGCTTCGGGGCGCGCGGGCCGGGGGAGTTCGGGCTGCTCTCGTACCTGGACGTCCCCGTATACCGCCCGGTGACGCCGCTGCCGGGAACGCACGTGGTGGGCGTGCCGGGGATGCCGCGCCCCGCGCCGGGGGAAAGCTACGAGCAGTGGGAGTGGCGGGTGCTGCGGACGCGGTACGGGCCCGCCGTGCGCAACGTGCAGAACGACCTGGCCCAGCTGGACCCGGTGTTCATGTCGATGATCCGCCGCTTCGAGCGGGAGCTGCGCGCCCGCGGGGTTCGCGCGCACCGCCGCGAGACGTACCGCACGGCGGAGCGGCAGGCGTGGATCTTTCAGCAGGGGCGGGTGCGTCCGGGCCCGTTCGCCACCACCACCCTCACCTCGTGGCACAGCCGGGTGGACCGCCTGGGGCGCCCCGCCGCCCGCGCGGCGGACTACGACGTCTCCCCCGCCCAGCTGCCGCGCTTTCACCAGATCGCCGCGGAGATCGGCCTGCACGGCTACGGCGCGGACAGCAACGATCCCGGGCACGTGTACCTGCCCGACACGGACGCAGCGGTGGGGCTGGAGCTGGCGGTGCTGCGCACGGTGCCGCGGGTGATGCACGTGACGCTGGCCACCGGCCGCCCCGAAGGCGAGTGGCAGCCGCCCGGCGCCCCGGAGCACTGGCGGCGCCGTACACGCGACTTCATCTCGCAGCCCGTGCCGTTCTATCCCACCGTGCAGCCGCCCATGATGCGGATTCGCGAGCGGCTGCCGGTCGGAGTGATGGGGTGATGGAGTGATGGGGTGATGGGGTGATGGGGTGATGGCGTGGTGGAGTGATTCGGTGATGCGTCCGTGGCGGGTCGATCACGGGGTGGGTGCGCGGCCCTCGCGCCGCCACGGGTTAAAACCCGTGGCTGAAAATGCCAGAAGCCCGGTCTTTGCTCGTTCCTCGCAAAACCGGGCTTCACCCCCTCGCGCGGGCGTGCCCCGCTGTACAACCGGAAGGCGGCGCAGGAGAGGGTTCGGTGCGGAGCAAAACCCGCCAACGCGCCTCGGACCACCACGCATGAGCGGTTGAAGCCCCGTTCGGCGAGTGTAACGAGCCGAGACGGGGCTTGTGGCCGTTCCAGCCGCGGGTTTCAACCCGCGGTGCCCCGCGCGCGGAAACCCGCCCCGTTCACCCGTTCACCCGTTCACCCGTTCAC
>JAHWJJ010000293.1 GCA_019348475.1 Gemmatimonadota bacterium
GAAACGGTGGTTTCGGCCGTGTGGTCGGCGGCGATGCGCTGGATGGCGAGGGAGAGAATCTTCTTGGCTTCGCGCTCGGCGTCGCGCTTCGCCTCTTCCTTGACCTCGCGGATGCGCTGCGCGGCGGCGGCCCTGGCTTCCTCTTCCATGTCGTGCATCAGCTGCCGGCGCGCCTCGTCGGCGCTCAGCCCGGCCAGCGCCTCCAGCCGGTGCTGCGCCTCGGCGATGCGGCCCGCCAGCTCGGCCGACTGCTGCTCCACCTGCTTTTCGCGCTCCGCCAGCTGCTGCGCGCGCCGCTCCTGCGCCTCGCCCTTTTCGTCCAGCAGGTGCAGCTTGCGGTCCAGCGTCTCGGTGCGCTCCTGCAGCCGGCGCTCCAGGCGGTCCACCTCGTCGCGGCGCTTGGCTTCTTCGCGCTCCCACTCCTCGCGCGCGCGGATGGCCTCTTCGCGGCCCTTGAGCACCTCGCTCTTGCGCAGGCTCTCGGCGTCCTGCTGCGCGGCGGCGCGAATGCGGCCGGCCTCGTCTTCGGCGGTGGCCTTCGCGGCCACCAGGCGCGCCTGCGTGCGCGAGTCGATGACCGCCTTCCCGGCAAAGAAGCCGACTGCGCCGGCGATCACGGCCGCGGCGACGATCAGCAGAATCTCCATGGTGTGTCTTTATTCTCAGCGCGGGCGTGCCCGCGGCCGGTGCAAATGAAAACGGTGGCCGAGCCCGATCACCTCGCCACCGTTTGAGCACTGAGCCCTGCTCAGTCCGCGCGGCGGCCTGATGCCGCAACAGCAAAACATACGCTCAGTTACGGGATTGTGGCAAGAGCGGCAGCCATTCCCGGCGGGCTTTCCGCCGGTGCTGAGGAAGAGGAGAAGAATCGGCCTGACACGGGGTAAGGATTTCGTTCAAGCCGGCCGCACGTCGGCGTGCGACCCTGTGTTTTCCGACACGGGTTCAGAGCGGACGCCTTCCCGCGAGAGCAGCTCGGGCACGGTCACCAGCTCGTAGCCCTCGGCGCGGAGGGCGTGTATGAGCCGCGGCAGCGCCTGCCGCGT
Source organism: Gemmatimonadota bacterium (assembly GCA_019348475.1). Lineage (GTDB taxonomy): Bacteria > Gemmatimonadota > Gemmatimonadetes > Longimicrobiales > Longimicrobiaceae > Longimicrobium. The sequence continues at coordinate 1,047 of JAHWJJ010000293.1, forward strand.
GGCGTCGCGCGAATGGAACCACGGGTGCAGGAGGATGATCGACCCCGGCCGCACCCGCTCCATTGTGTGGCGGACGATCGCGTCCGCGCTGGTCTCGTACGTTTCCGGCTCCACGTCCCAGCTTACGTTGGTGCGGCCGGTGCGGTGCAGGTGCCACGGCAGCAGCACGAACTTGTGGCTGTACGGCGCCCGGAAGTAGATGGGCCCGCGCTGGCCGGCCAGGCGGATCAGCCGGTCGGTGTCGTCCACCTGCCGCCGCACCTCCGCCAGCGGCAGCCCCACCATGCGCGGATGCGACCAGGTGTGGTTCCCCAGCACGTGCCCCGCTTCCACGATCCGCCGCCCCAGCTCCGGATGCTGCGCCAGGCTCCCGCCGACGACGAAGAAGGTCGCGCGCACCCGTTCGCGCCGCAGGAGGTCCAGAATGCTGTCCGTGTACTCCGGCGTCGGCCCGTCGTCGAAGGTGAGCGCCACCACGCTGTCGGTGGTCTGGGCCCGCGCGACGATGTCGCCCATCACCATCATCCCCCGCGCGCGGCTTATGAGGAAGCAGGCGTACGAGACGCTCGCCAGGCAGACGGCGCCGACCAGGCCCACGCGCAGCACCCGCGCGCCGCGCCCCCGCGCCGGTCCCGCGACGCGGCGCAGGATCGCCAGCGCTACCGCCGCGGCGGTGACGGCCAGGAGGAGGACGAGGAGGAGCTCAACCATCCCACCCGGCTCCGCAAAGGGTGGTCGTCATGCGAGATTGGGCATTTTACCGAGTGCTACAGTCCGTTGTGCACGTGGAGTTCTACTGCAGTCTCACGCGGAGGGCGCGGAGGACACGGAGAACAGACCTGTCCTCTTCTTTTTCTCCGCGACCTCCGCGCCCTCCGCGTGAGGCCCATCTTTGAAGCTGAATGCACAATCAATACTGGATCCGGTAAAAGAATCGCGATCCTGCGAGTAGAACCCGCGGAGCAGGCCATCAGATTGGGCGAGTAGATTCCTCAGTCGGCGCCCGGGCGATCTGCCGTGGGCCAGTCCGGCGCGGCGCCTCCTTCGGAATGACATACGCTATCTCCGGCGCGCCGAGACGGGAGACTGTCGATGTGCGGGCAAGGTCCTTCGGTCGGCGCCCTGGGGTGATCGTACGGGACGGTTCAGCGCGGCGCCTTCCTCAGGATGACACGGGGGGGGAGCTCGCTCCCGCCGCGGGCTCCTCCGCCCGTCACTCAGCCGGGGGACTGCGCCTCCTCGAGGATGGCGGCGAGCTCGGCGGTTTTCTGGTCGATCTCGGCGCGCAGGCGCTCCACCTCCAGGCGAGCGTGGAACAGCTCGTCTGTGATGGAGAGCGAGGCCAGGATCGCCGCGCGGACGGGCTCCAGCGTGGGGAACGATGGAAGCGCGCGCAGGGTGTCGTCCACGTGCTGGGCGACGGCGCGCGTGTACTCGGGGGGCATGTCGGAGCGCAGCACGTGCCGCTCTCCGGCGATCTCCACGGTCACGGACTGCCGCGCGGGCGGGGCCTTGCGGCGGCTCACGGGCGGTTCTCCAGCACCGACAGGCGCGCCAGCAGGCCGCTGACCCGCTGGCGCGCCTCGGCGGCGCGGCTGGTGAGCACGGCGTTCTCCGCGCGCAGGCGGCGCAGCTCGTCCCCGGCCTCGTCGGAGGGGAGGGGGCCCAGCGAAGTCAGCTGCTCCAGCTCCGTCCGCAGCCGCTGCACCTCCTGCTCCGCTTCCACCGCGCGGCGCCGCCATTCGCCCACGGCGGCGGCGGCGCCGCGCGCGGCGTGCTCCAGCCGCTCCCACGCGGGCGCGTCCGCCCGCGCGAGCGGGGGATCAGCGGCGCCGGACACCGTGCCGCTCCTCCAGTGCCCCGAGCACGCGGTCCACGGCGCCGTCCACCTCCGCGTCCGTCAGCGTGCGCTCCGGGGCGCGGAACCGCAGCCGGAACGCCAGGCTGCGCGTCCCCTCCGGGATCCCCTTTCCCTCGTACAGGTCGAAGGGATACACCTCCTCCAGCAGCGCCCCCGCCGCCTCGCGGATGGTCCCCGACACGTCCGCTCCGCGGACCGCCGCCGGGACCAGGAGCGCCAGGTCCCGCTCGGAGCCGGGATGCACCGGCAGCGGCCGGTACGCCACCTCGCGCCGCGACGCGGCCAGCGCGGGGAGGCGGGCCTCCAGCACCAGGACCGCGCCGGCCCACGCGGGCGCATCCACCTCCCCCGGTGCGGCCACGCGGCCGTCAGCGACGCGCCGTCCATCCACCGCCACGACGAACGCGCCGTCCACCGCATCCACCGACGCGCCGGGATACTCCGCGGCGAGCTCCTCCATCAACCCCTTGAGGTCCCACACGTCCCAGTCCGGCGCGGGGCCGGACCAGTGCGGCGGCCGGCTGGCGCCCGTGAACGCCGCCGCCACCCGCCGCTCCTCGCGCGGCAGCCCGCCGTCCGGGTCCGCGGCGAAGGCGGTGCCCACCTCGAACAGCCGCACGTCGCGGACCCCGTGCGCGAGGTTGTGCTCCACGCGGTGCAGCAGCCCGGGGACCAGCGTGGCGCGCAGGTACCCCTCCTCCGCGGAGAGTGGATTCAGCAGCGGCACCGCCCCCGCCGCCTCTCCCGCGAACCCCGTCGTAACCGATTCCAGGAAGCCCCAGCGGACGAAGAGGTCGCGGACGCGGCGCTCCACGGCCACGGACGCATGCTCCGGGACGGCCGTGGGGCGGAAGGGGAGCATCGCCTGGGGGAACGAGCCGTAGCCGCGGCGCCGCGCGATCTCCTCGATCACGTCGATCTCGGAGGTCACGTCCGGGCGAAAGCCGGGCACCAGCACGCGCATGGGGCGCGGCTTGGTGTTCACCTCGAAGCCGATCGGCTCCAGCAGGTCGCGGATCTCGCCGGCGGAAACGGGAACGCCGAGCACCTTCTCCACCCGCTCCTCGCGAACGCCCACCTTCGCCCGCTCGAACGGGTCCGGGCACAGGTCCACCGCGCCCACCGCCTCGCCGCCGGCGACGGCCAGGATCAGCTCGATGATGCGGCGCATGGCCGCCGGCTGCCCCTCGGGGTCCACGCTGCGCTCGAACCGGTGCGAGGCGTGGGTGTTCAGCCCCAGCCGCCGCGCCGTCCTGCGCACCGCACGCGGGTCGAAGAGCGCCACTTCCACGAACACGTCGGTGGTGGACTCGCTCACCTCGGTGTTCGCGCCGCCCATCACGCCGCCCAGCGCTACGGCGCGCTCGCCGTCCGCGATCACCACGTCGGTCGGCTGGAGCGCGCGCTCCACGCCGTCCAGCGTGGTCAGCCGCTCATCCGTCTGCGCGCCGCGGATGACGACGCGGCCGCCGCGCAGCAGCGCCAGGTCGAAGGCGTGGATCGGCTGCCCCAGCTCGTGCAGCACGTAGTTGGTGGCGTCGACCACGTTGTTGATGGGGCGCACGCCGACGGCGCGCAGCCGCGTGGCCAGCCACTCCGGCGAGGGCGCGACGGTGACGCCGCGGATCACCGCGCCCATGTAGCGCGGGCATCCCAGGTCGTCCTGGATCTCCACCTGCACCCCACCCACCTCGCACTCGCGGCGGCCATGGGCGACGGCGCAGGCGCGCCCCTGGTCGTTGGGAAAGCGCGGCAGCTCGATGCCGTCCTCGCCCCGCGGCGCCAGCTCGCGCGCGACCCCCAGGTGCGACAGCAGCTCGCCGCGGTTGGGCGTGACGTCCACCACCAGCTGCCAGTCGTCCAGCCCCAGCGCCTCGCGGAACGAGGTACCGGGCGCGAAGTCGCCCCGCAGCGTCATCAGCCCCGCGTGGTCGCTTCCCAGCCCCAGCTCGCGCGCGGAGCAGAGCATCCCCTCGGAGTGCTCGCCGCGCAGCCTGGCCTTGCGGATCGGCTCCTCGGAGCCGGGGAGCATGGCCCCCACCGGCGCGAAGGGATACAGCCCGCCGGCCTGGACGTTGGGCGCCCCGCAGACCACCTGCAGCGGCGCGCCGCCCCCCGCGTCCACGGTGCAGATGCGCAGCCGGTCGGCGTTGGGATGCTGCCGCACCTGGTCTACGCGTGCGATGATCACGTCGCCGATGGGCCCGCCCAGGTCCACCACCTCGTCCACGGGCGCGCCGAGCATCGCCAGGCGCTCCGCGAGCTCGTGCGGCGTGCCCTGCAGGCCCGGGGCGATGGACTGGAGCCAGCGATAGGAAATGTTCATGAGACAGGGAATAGGGAATAGGGAATAGGGAACAGGCGGTTCGGTGCGTCCGCGGGCTCCCTGGCCCTGCTCCCGGTGTTTGTGGTTGCTTCGGCCTCTCGGGGCTCCAGGGGATGGGGATGGGGACCGGAATGCCGAGCCGTCGCAGGCTATTCCCTATTCCCTGTTCCCTCTTCCCTTCATGCTACGCGAACTGCCGCAAGAACCGCATGTCGCTCTCGTACAGCAGCCGGATGTCCGGAAGTCCGTACCGCTGCATGGCGATGCGCGCGGGGCCCATCCCGAAGGCGTAGCCCGTGTACTTCTCGGCGTCGTAGCCGACGGCCTGGAACACGTTGGGATGCACCATGCCGCTCCCCATGATCTCCATCCACCCCGTCTGCTTGCAGGCGCTGCACCCCGCGCCCTTGCAGATGCGGCACGACACGTCCACCTCCGCCGACGGCTCGGTAAAGGGGAAGAACGACGGGCGAAAGCGCGTCTTTGCGTCCGCGCCGAAAAAGCGCCGCACGAACTCGCCGATGGTCGCCTTGAAGTCGGCGAAGGTGATCCCCTCGTCCACGGCCAGGCCTTCGAGCTGCGTGAACCCGGGCGCGTGGCTGGCGTCGAACGGGTCGCGGCGGTACGCCATCCCCGGCACCACGACGCGCACGGGGGGCTGGAACGCCTCCATCACGTGCGCCTGCGCGGGGGAGGTGTGCGTGCGCAGCACCACGCCTTCGGCCAGGTAGAAGGTGTCGTGCATGTCCGCCGCGGGGTGGTCCAGCGGCGTGTTCAGCTTGCTGAAGTTGTACTCGACGGTCTCCACCTCCGGGCCGGCCACGCGGCTGAAGCCCAGGTCGCGGAAGATGTC
>JAHWJJ010000294.1 GCA_019348475.1 Gemmatimonadota bacterium
ACGCCCGGCGACGACTTAGTAATCTTCTCGCCCGATCTTGTGGCCTTCTCCGCAGGTTATACTGGCACCATCGCGATTCTTTTGCCGGATCCGCTAAAGCTGCTCCCGTCCGCTCCCGATCCGCCCTCCGATCCGCATCCGCCCGCTCCGATCCGCACCAGATCGGGTCCGATCGCGTCCGATCCGCTTTTGATGCCTGTTTCAGCGCGAACCTTCTTTTCCGGCGGGCGGTACCCGACCGCGTAGCAGTGGGAGCGCGCGTTTCAGGACCGCAGTGGGCCGGGGCTCCGTTGCCGGGTCAGGCGGCTCTGGCTATGTTCCGCGGCTATGAGCGAGACGAACAACGCCCCCCGGCCCACCGTACGCGTCACCTCAGAGATCGGTGCGCTGCGCACCGTCATCCTGCACACCCCGGGGCCCGAGCTGCTGGCGGTCACCCCGTCCAACCGCGAGCAGTACCTGTACGACGACATCATCGACCTGCGCCAGGCGCAGGCCGAGCACCAGCGCTTTCGCGCCGTGCTGTCGCGCTTTGCCGAGGTGCTGGACGTGCGCGACATGCTGGCCCAGATCGTGGACGAGCCGGAGGTGCGCCGGTTTCTGGTGAACCGTGTGATGGAGGTGGCGCCTTCGGAGCCGCTGGGTGGCGAGCTGTTCGAGATCCCCGGCGACCAGCTGGTCCGCCGCTTCATCGAGGGGAAAGAGGCGCCGCAGGGGCCCATCAGCAAGCTGCTGCACAAGGTCAGCTACGAGCTGCCTCCCCTCCCCAACCTGTTCTTTACCCGCGACGCCGCGATGGTGGTGAACAACGCGGTGATCATCGGGGCCATGCGCTACGCGGTGCGGTGGACGGAGGAGCTGCTGATGAAGGCGCTCTTCACCTACCACCCCCTGCTGCGCGCCAACGCCGGCTACATCTACGACGGCACCGAAGAGCACCGCAGCGACTACACCATCGAGGGCGGCGACGTCCTGGTGCTGCGCCCCGACCTGGCGATGGTGGGGCTGTCGGAGCGCAGCAGCCCGGCGGCGATCGAGGGGCTGGTGGACGGACTGAAGGAGAAGGCGGGGATCGAACACGTGATCGTCGTCGTGCTGCCGACGGAAAGCCCGGCCATTCACCTGGACATGATCTTCACCCTGGTGGACCGCACGCACTGCGTGGTGTATCCGCCCTACTTCTTTGGCCCGCAGCGGCTGCCGGCGCTGTACTACCGGCCGGGCTGCGCCGGGGTGAAGGCGTACGACGACGCGTTCGCCGCCCTCAAGCAGGTGGGGATGGAGCTGGAGCCCGTCTGGTGCGGCGGGGACCACCCCACGCAGCAGGAGCGCGAGCAGTGGAGCAGCGGGTGCAACTTCGTGGCGGTGCGCCCCGGCGTGGTGCTGGGGTACGCGCGCAACCAGGGCACCATGCGCGAGATGCAGGAGAAGGCCGGGTACCGCATCGTGGACGCCATCGACTTCCTGACCGGAAAGGATCAGGTGAGCGACGGTGGCCGGGCGGTCATCGCGTTCGAGGGTTCCGAGCTGGTGCGCGGCGGCGGGGGCAGCCGCTGCATGACCATGCCCGTTTGCAGGGACGACATCTGGTGAGCCAGCTGGTGCTTCCGCTGGAGGGCGTTCGCCTGGAGCGCGACGGTTCGCTGACGGACCGCGCGCTGCGCGTGCTCGCCGCCGAGCCGCTGACGTCCGCGGAGGTCGCCAGCCGGGTGCTGGGGATCACCGGCGGGGCGGGGGCGGCGGCATCCGCCGTCTTCACGCTGCTGGGCGCAGATCCGCGTTTTCGCGTGGACACGCACGGGGTGTGGTCCGTCGCCCCGCCGCCCGGCCCGGCGGAGCCGGGGTCCGCGCGGCCGCTGCGCGAGGAGAGCTTCGTGGTGGTGGACGTGGAGACGACGGGCGGCTCGCCCTGGCGCGGGCACCGGGTGACGGAGGTGGCCGCCGTCCGCGTCCGCGGCGGCCGGATCGAGGACACCTACAGCACGCTGGTCAATCCCGAGCGGCCGATCCCGGCCATGATCACCCACCTGACCGGGATCACGCAGGCCATGGTGGCGGACCAGCCGCGGTTCGCGCAGGTGGCGCGGCAGGTGTCCGGGGCGCTGGAGGGGAGCGTCTTCGTGGCCCACAACGCCGCGTTCGACTGGCGCTTCATGTGCCACGAGATGAGCCTGGCCACGGGGCTGACCCTCAGCGGGCGCCAGCTGTGCACCGTTCGCCTTTCCCGCAAGCTGCTGCCGCAGCTGCCCTCCCGCTCGCTGGACGGGCTGGCGCTGTACTTCGGGGTGGAGATCGAGTCCCGCCACCGCGCCCTGGACGACGCGGTGGCGACGGCCAAGGTGCTGCTGCGGCTGATGGACCTGCTGGAGGAGCAGGGGGTGGGGGACTGGGACGGGGTGCAGCGGATGCTGCGCAGGCGCAAGCCGCGCAAGTCCCGCAAGCGCAAGGCGATGCCGCAGTCGATGGAGGCCGCGTGACGCAGACCGCGGATCGCGCGCAGTCGCCGCCGCGCATCCAGACGCGCAGGCTGGGCGCGTTCACGCTCCACGCGCTGGAGTCGGGAACGCAGCGGCTGGACGGCGGCGCCATGTTCGGCGTCGTCCCCAAACCGCTGTGGGAAAAGCGGATCCCGGCGGACGAGCGCAACCGCATCCCCCTCGCCCTCCGCTGCCTGCTGGTCGAGACGCCGGGCGAGCTGGTGCTGATCGAGACGGGGCTGGGGAACAAGGAGAACGAGAAGTTCCGCGACATCTACGGCGTGGACAACGCGTCGGCGGATCCCGCGCATCCCGACCGCCTGCAGCAGCTGATCGCGGACGCGGGATTCCGCCCGGCGGACGTGGGTGTCGTGGTCGACACGCACCTGCACTTCGACCACGCGGGGGGCAACACCTTTCGCGACGCGGACGGGCAGGTCCGCGTTTCGTTCCCTAACGCGCGCTACTTCGTGCAGCGCGGCGAGTGGGAGTGGGCGCATCGCATCAACGAGCGCACGTCGGCCAGCTACCTGCCGCACAACTACGAGCCGGTGATGCAGGCGGGGCAACTGGAGCTGATCGACGGCGACGTGGAGATCGTCCCCGGCGTGTCGGTGATGCGCACGCCCGGGCACTGCCCGCACCACCAGTCGGTGCTGGTGCGCTCGGGGGATGAGACGGCGTGCTTTCTGGCGGACGTCATTCCCACCTTCGCCCACCTGCCGCTGCCGTGGATCATGGGCTACGACGTGGAGCCGCTGGTGACGCTGGAAAGCAAGCGCACGCTGCTCGCGCGCGCCGTGGACGAGCGGTGGCTGCTCGTCAGCACGCACGACCCGTTCACCGCCTGGGGGTACGCGGTGGCGGAGGGGAAGGGCGTGCGGCTGGAGGAGGGGCGAAGTGCGTGAGTGCGTGAGTGCGGAAGTGCGGAAGCGGAAGAGCGGAGGTGCGGAAGTGCGGAAGTGCGGAAGTGAAGTAGAGACGCCGGTCATCTTCAAACGATCGAGGAGCACATGATCGATATCGCCCGAGACCCGAAGACCACGCCCGTCATCGTCAGCGCGGTGCGCACGCCCATCGGCAAGTACCTGGGCGCGCTCTCCACGCTCTCCGCGCCGGACCTGGGCGCCATCGCCATCCGCGAGGCGGTCAGCCGCTCCGGCATCTCCGCGGACGACGTGGCCGAGGTCATCATGGGGAACGTGGTGCAGGGCGGCGTGGGGCAGGCCCCCGCGCGCCAGGCCGCCATCAAGAGCGGCCTGCCCAGCACCGTCAGCGCGCTCACCATCAACAAGGTGTGCGGCTCCGGCCTGAAGGCGGTCATGCTCGCGGCCCAGTCCATCCGCGCCGGCGACAGCCAGGTGGTGATCGCCGGCGGGCAGGAGTCCATGAGCAACGCGCCGTTCTACGTCTACGGCTACCGGAACGGCGTCAAGTTCGGCGACCAGACGCTGGTGGACGGGCTGATCCGCGACGGGCTGTGGTGCTCGTTCTGCGAGGTGCACATGGGCGGGCACGCGGAGTACACCGCCAACAAGGCCGGCATCACCCGCGAGATGGCCGACCAGTTCAGCGTGGAGTCGCACCAGAAGGCGGTCGCCGCCGCGCAGGCGGGCAAGTTCAGGGAAGAGATCGTTCCGGTGGAGATCGCCGGGCGCAAGGGGACGACGGTGGTGGATGCCGATGAGGGCCCGCGCGCGGATTCGTCGGTGGAGTCGCTCGGCAAGCTGAAGCCCGCCTTCCGCGAGCACGCGCCGAAGGAGGTCACCGATCCGGTCGTCACCGCCGGCAACGCGTCCTCGATGAACGACGGGGCCTCGGCCGTGGTGGTGGTGAGCGAGGAGTACGCGCGCGCCAACGGGCTGACCATCCTGGCCCGCATCGCCGCCTATTCCACGGGCGCGGTGGAGCCGAAGGAGCTGTTCTTTGCGCCGATCGAGGCTGTGAAGAAGCTGATGAAGAAGCAGGGGAGCCAGATCAGCGACTACGACCTGATCGAGGCCAACGAGGCCTTCGCCGTGCAGGCGCTGGCGGACGGCGCCGGGCTGGGCTGGGACTGGGACCGCGTGAACGTGAACGGCGGCGCGGTCGCCCTGGGCCACCCCATCGGCGCGTCCGGCGCCCGCGTGCTGACCACGCTGCTGCACGCCATGAAGGACCGCGACGCGGAGACGGGGCTGGCCACGCTCTGCCTGGGCGGCGGGGACGCCGTGGCGCTGTCGGTGGAGCGGGTGTGACGCACCATCGCGAATCCCGCCCGGGGGTCGACATCCCCCCGGGTTGAAACCTACCCCGGGTTCAAACCCGGGGCTGGGACGGCCATGAGCCCCGTCTCGCTCGTTCCTCGCGAACGGGGCTTCACCCGCTCGCGTGGCGGTGGTCCGGCGGGGTGGATCCGCTCGCGACATGCCTGACGGGTGTCATCCGGCGCTGAGCGCACCATCGACGGATGAAACCGCCGTTCAACCTCCCCAGGGGTTTTTGGGGGAGGTGCGAGCCTGAGCGAGCGGAGGGGGCGCGGCGCAGAGCCGGCGACGGTCGAGCCTGTCCCCGCATCGCGTTTCCGTTCGGGGAACGCCGGCGGAATCGACCCATCAACCATCGAACGAACGCAACGCATGACTACGCTTCGCAAGCCGCTCCCGGGCTCCCGCACGGCCGCGCTCGTCCCCTCCCGCAACGTCCGCCGCGTGATCGGCGTCGCCGCGTTCGCGGCGGCGACGGCGTTCGGGGCCAAGGTGGCGGTGATGATCCCCGGCACCCCGGTGCCGTTCACCTTCCAGCCGCTGTTCGTCTTGCTGGCCGGGGCGCTGCTGGGCGCGCGGCTGGGCGCGGCCAGCCAGGCGCTGTACCTGGCCGCCGGCATCGCCGGGCTGCCCGTGTTCGCGGCGGGCGGCGGCGCGGCGTACCTGCTGGGCCCCACGGGCGGCTACCTGATGGCGTATCCGCTGGCCGCGTTCGTGGCCGGCGCCTTTGCGCACGGCGGACTGGCGCGCACCCTGGGCGGGCTGCTGCTGGGGCTGGCGACGATCTACGCCGGCGGCCTGGCCTGGCTGGCCGTGGTGGGCGATGTGGACGTGGCGGTCGCGCTGGGGCTGCGGCCGTTCATCCTGATGGACCTGGTGAAGGTGGGGATCGCGCTGGCCGTCGCCTGGCGCGTGGGGCGGCGGTCGCGCGCGCTCTTCGGCTGACGCGGATGACGGAGCAGGCCGCCCCGCGCTCCGGCATCCACCGGACCCTCTACGGTCCGTACGGGCTGCGGGCGGGGTGGCGCATCGTCGGGTTCATGCTCCTGTCCGCCGGCGCGGGGATGGTGCTGGCCAGCGTGGCCTCGGCGCTGGGGGTGGGCGGGGACATGAACGCGACCTTCGCGGTGCTCCTGCTGGCGGCTTTGCTGGCCGGATGGGGGATGCTGGCGCTGGCCGACCGGCGCCCTCCGGGGGCGCGGGGGTTCGCGCTGGAGCCCGCCGCGGTACGGGATTCGGCGGCGGGGGTGGCCGTGGGTGGGGTGATGCTGGGAGGCGCGGTGGCGGTGCTCGCCGTGGCGAGTATGGCGCGGTGGGTTGCCGACGAGGG
>JAHWJJ010000295.1 GCA_019348475.1 Gemmatimonadota bacterium
AGGGTCCGTTCCGCGGGGAGCGCGTGGACCAGGTGGGCGTAGCTGTGGTCGGCCTCGTGGTACAGGTCCATCCCCCGCGCATTCCTCCGCAGCCACGCAGGATACGCCAGGTGCCGCGCCAGCAGCCGGTCCGCGTTGCGCCCCGTGCGCCCGCCCGGCGCGCGCCCGAACACGCGCGGCATCCGCGGGCGCAGCGCCGCCGGCTCGTACCCGGGCGCGTACTCCCGCAGCCCCGCCACCAGCAGCTCGGCGGCCAGGTCCATGCTGGGCCACCCCTCCTCCGCGTAGTCACAGACCACGCCGACCGTCAGCGGGGGGAGCAGATGAACCATGCCTGGCTGTTGATGAGCCCGCCCAGCACCGGCACGGGCGAAAAGCGCGTCTCGCGCAGGCGAAAGTCGCGCTGCAGCCGCGCAGCCAGCCTGCGCCAGTTGAAGCCCTTGTGGCCGTGGTAGCGGTTGGGCGCGCCGTCCGGAAAGCGCGTCTCGTACACGGGGCGCTCGATCGCCGTCTCCGCCCCGGCGAACACCATTTTCGCCAGCTCGCCCGGGGTGAAGCGCTCGCGGTCCTGGTAGCCGCTGACGCCGCGCAGCCCGGCCAGTGCCCGCGCGGCCGTCTTCACCAGCAGCGCCGGCCCCGTCTCCACCGGCACGCTGACGATCACCACGCCGTCCGGCGCCACCAGCCGCCGCATCTCGCCGATCACCCGCTCCGCCGCGTTCGCCGTGCAGTGCTCCAGCACCTCCATGCACGTCACCACCCCGAACGACGCATCCGGCAGCGCCGCCACCTCGTCGGTGTGGATGAACCGCAGCCCGTGCAGCGCGCGGAAGCGCTCGCGCGCCCCCTCCACCAGCACGCGGTCGATCTCGGCACCCACGGACCGCGGAAAGAGATCGTGCACCAGCGCCAGGAACGTCCCGTCGCCGCAGCCATAGTCCAGCAGCGTGGCGCCCGCGTACGGCTGCACCACCCGCCGCGCCGTCGCGAAGCGCCGGCCGTGGCTCCACCCGATCAGCCCCCGCCCGAACAGCTGCTTCCGCGCATACTCGCCGGAGCGCAGGGGATCGGATTGGGAATCATTGGTTACAGACACGGAATCGCACGATTCGGGACAGGAGGACTGTACAATCAGCCAAAGTAACTGTACATTCAGACGAAGCGACTGTACACGGACACCATGGAGATTAGACGATGCCCAAAGTCGAGAACAAGGTGGTTCGCAAGAACATGCGCCTTCGCCAGGACCTGATCGACCGCGCAAGAAAGATTCTCGGGACGCAGAACGAAACCGAAACGGTCGAACAGGCGCTGGAACTCGTCGCGTTCCGGAAGGAGGTTTCCAACGGTATTCGTAAGATGGCCGGGACTCACAGCATGCGCGACATCTTTGCTGAGGGATGACAAGGTACGTCCTCGACACAAACGTCTTCATAAACGCCGACCGCGACGCGCGGTGGGCCGATGAATTGGACCGTTTCTCGACGGAGCACCTGCCCCACATCCACCTGAGTGCCGTGGTCGTGCAGGAGATGCTGGCGGGTGCTGTAAGCCCGGATCGTGAACGGGCAGTGCGCGAGAACTATGTCGAGCCGTTCGAGCGGCGCGGCCGGCTGATCACGCCCACGTACAATGCGTGGAAGCGGGCTGGACAGATCATGTCCAGGCTCGTCAATCGTAAGCTGATGAGCCCGGGGGCGTTCGCCCGGTCCTTCGTGAACGATTGCCTGCTGGCGGCATCCTGCCGTGAGCGCGGAGCAACGCTGATTACGCTCAACGTTCGCGATTTCGAGCTCATAAGAAAGATCGAGCCGATCACCGTCGTGCCACCCTGGCCTGAGTGAGAATTCAGGCTGTGTCGCGCAGCAGTTCCGTGAAAAACTCCAGGTGCCGCCGCGCGACGGCATCCAGCGCGTACTCGGCCTCGACGCGGGCCAGTCCGCGGCCGGCGAGGTCGGCGCGGCGTGAGGGATCGGCGAGCAGGCTGTCGATGGCCCGCGTCCATGCGCCGACGTCGTCCTCCGGCGCGATGAGGCCGGCATCGGCGATGACGTGCGGGATCTCGCCGCTGTCGCTGCCGATGACGGGGACGCCGCACGCCATCGCCTCCGTCAGCATCCGACCCAGCTGCTCGTGCCAGCGGCGCGTGGTGCGGCTGGGGGCGCAGAGCAGGTCCATCGCGTTCAGGTAGTCCGGCACCGCGTCGTGCGCCACGCCGGTGACCACGCGGACGCGCTCGCCGTGGCGTGCCGCCCAGGCGCGCACCTCCGCCTCCATCCGCCCCCCACCGACGAACAGCGCGCGACACGGCTCCGCGCAGCCATCCAGCGCCCGCATCAGCGTCTCCATCCCCTTCTCCGGGACGAAGCGGCCCAGGTAGCCGACGATCGGCGGACCGGCATCCCCCCATCCCAGCGACGCACGGACGCGCGCGCGGGCCTGGCGGTCCCGGCGAAACAGCGCCGTATCCACCCCCGGCGCGATCACCCGGTGCGGGCGGCGGGCGTACGTCGGCCGCGACGCCAGCACCTGCTCCACCAGGCGGCCGAAGGCGATCCACCCGTCCGCGCGGCGCATGGCGTAGCGCTCCATCCACCCGAACGGCGGCGGGTATCGCTTGGGCAGGTTCTGGAAGGTCGCGAACACCAGCCTGGTCCGGCGCGGCGTCCACGCGGCCACCTGCGCGCCAGCCAGGATGAACGGCTCCTCCCAGCAGTGCACCACGTCCCACTCCCGCCGCAGCAGTTCCCGCAGGTCCCGCCCGTAGCGCATGGTGTGGATGCGCCCCGCGCCGCGGACGGAAAGCGGCTCGACGCGCTCGCCCGGCGCGGGACGGAGCGCGATCGGCCCCAGGTCGCCGGGAAACGAGGCGGGCGCGGCGGCCGTCACGTCCCACTCGGCGGCCCCCGCGTCCGCAATCGCCTGCGCCAGGCGCCGGTTGGTGCCCACCACGTACGAGTGCCCCAGCGTCAGCAGCCGCCGCGGGCGGCTCACGGCCCGCCTTCCGGCGAACGGTACGGCGGCGACTCGGCCAGCTCCATCCAGGTCCGCAGCGTGGACCAGCGCACCGCCCGCCGCTCGCGCCGCACCCGGGGGGCCGCGTCCGCCAGCGCGCGGACGATGCGCCTGAAGCCGCCCGGATCTTCTCCGCCCCAGTGGCGGCGCATGGGAAAGTAGCGCAGCAGCCGCGGCACCAGCATCCCCAGGGCCACGGGGAGCGGCTCGTTCAACAGCCCGGAAAGCGCGTCGTTGCGCACGGTGAGGTGCAGAAAGCGCTTCGGGTCGCGCCCGGACGGGTCGGCCAGGTGCGCCACGGCGGCATCCGGCAGGTACACCACGCGGTAGCCGGCGTCCAGCAGGCGCAGCGTGAGCTCCCGCTCTTCGCCCATGATCTGCAGGATCTCGCGGTACCCCCCCGCGGCACGCAGCGCGTCCGCGCGGATCAGGTGCGCAAAGCCGATGAAGGTGCGCACCAGCGCCGGCTCCGTCGCCGGCGATGGCTGGGCGCCGGGGGGATACAGCCGCCCCTCCTGGTCCGCCTGCGCGAAGGCCACCGCGGCCACGGACGGGTCCGCCTGCAGCACCGCCAGCGCGTCCCGCACCGCGTTGCCCGGGAGGAGCGCCGCGTCGTCGTCCAGGTAGAGGATGAACGGCGTGGCCGCCTGGCGGCAGATGCGGTTGCGGCCCGCCGTCGGCCCGATCGGCGCCTCCGCGCGCAGCACCGTGAGCCGCGCGTCGTCCCCCAGCTCCGCGCCCAGGGCGGGCTCCACGGGCGCGGCGGATGCGTCGTCCGCCACGAACACGCGCTCGATTAGCCCCTCGGCGTGCCGCAGCGACCGCACGCAGCGCAGCAGCGACGCGTGGCGGTCGCGCGTGCAGATGCCGACGGTGAGGGGGCGGGGCGCGTGGGGCTGGGTCACCGGCGGCGGGCGGGGGCAAGGCGCGGCGGATGCATCGTACGATGGATGCGTAGGATAGGGCGCGCGCACCGCACGGCGCAACCCGGCGGGACCGTCTTCCTCCACCCTGCCCGCGGCGCCTGGACCGCGCCGCGGCGAGGGTGAACGCGGAGCGCCTGTCCTGATCGCCGCGGCACGGGCGTTGACACGAACGGAACCCGCGCCGCGCGTCCCTGTAAACAGGTGCAGCGCGCCGCGTGGCGTTCGTCCTCCCCCTCATCGTTCCCGGAACATCATGAGCCTGAAGTCATCCACGCTGCTGGTGCTGGCGGCGGTGCTGTCGCTGGGTGCGTGCGAACGCGGCGGCACCGGCTCCGACGTCGGCGGCGAGTACCGCGCCGTGCTGCAGTCGCCCAACGGGCCGGAGGGCGCGGCCGCCATCGAGCTCACCGGGCCGGGGATCCAGTCCGTCACCGCGGCGACGGGGCGGCTGTTCACGCGCACCGCGGGGACGACGACGCACGTGGTCCTGGTGCACGATCCAGCCGCCGCCATCGAGTTCCGGGTGACGATGGCGCCGGGCGAGGGGCCGCCCGCGGCGCGCGTGGTGGAGGTGGCGGACGGCAGGGACCAGCCGCGGGCGTCGCTCGACGGCTACCGCGTCACCTTCGGCCGCTGAGGGAGGGGACGATGACCAGGCGAAAGACGGCGCTCCTCCTGGCATGCGCCATCACGGCGCTCGGCGGGCCGGCGCCCGCGGCGGCGCAGGACATCGAGGTGCTGGCGCAGGCGCGCGGCATCACGCTCCCCGCCGGCTACTACGCCCGCGTGGCGCGCGATCCGGACTTCTTCGAGCTGCGGCGGGGGTGGCGAGATCGCGTGGCCCCCGCGGGCCGCGCCACGGTGCCGGGCGGCTTCCGCGCCGCCGTGCTCCCCGCGCGCGGCGAGATGCGGATGGTGGTGATCATGACGCTGTTCTCCGACTCGCCCGAGCCGCCGTTCAGCACCGAGATCACGCACCAGCAGCTCTTTGGTCAGAACCCGCTGGGCAGCCTGACGGACTACTACCGCGAGATCAGCGGCGGGCGCGTTACGCTGACGGGGAACGTCCTCCCCTGGGTGCGCACTGGCGTGACCCGCGCGGCCACCGTCGGCACCGAGATGGGGCTGGGCGCCGACGCGCGGATCGGCGACTACGTGGTGGACGCGCTGAAGCGCGTGGACGCCACCGTCAACTTTGCGCAGTACGACAACAACGGCCCCGACGGCATTCCCAACAGCGGCGACGACGACGGCTACGTGGACGTGGCCGTCTTCCAGTACACGGAGGTGGCGGCCTCCTGCGGCGGAACGGGACCGTGGCCCCACCGGTCCAGGGTGCGCGGGTGGACGGGGCAGCCGTTCCGCACGGACGACCTGCGCCCCGACGGGCAGCCGGTGCTGGTGGACGACTACATCATGCAGAGCGTGGTGGACTGCGACGGGCAGCCGCAGTCCATCGGCACGATCGCGCACGAGACGGGGCACGCGTTCGGCCTGCCTGACTACTACGATCCCACCGGCGGCCTGCTCCCCGCGCAGCGGCGCTGGGTGCTGGGGTGCTGGACGCTGATGGCGGCCGGCGCGTGGGGGTGCGGCGACGGCGCCGTGTCCGGCAAGGTGGCCACGCCGTCGCACATGGGCGCGTACGAAAAGCAGCGGCTGGGGTGGATCGACGAGATGGACGCGGGCACCGCGCCCAGCGCCCTGTTCACGCTGCCGCCGGTGCAGTGGTCCGGCAAGTCGCTGCGCGTTCCGCTGCGTGGCGCGGACGAGTACCTGCTGCTGGAGTACCGCCCCAACACCGGCTACGACCGCGGCCTTCCGGCGGGCGGGGTGCTGGTGTACCACGTGGAGCCCTCGCGCCCGCTGCGGCCGTGCGCCACCTGCCCGCGCATCTACCAGATCGGGCTGCTGGAGGCCGACGGCGATGGCGCGCTGGTGCGCACCGCGGCCGAGGGCGGCAACCGCGGCGCCGCGGGCGACGTGTTCGCCGGCACACGCGTCCTGAACGACGCCACCACGCCGTCGCTGCGGCTGAACTCCGGAGCGGCGTCCAACGTGGCGCTCGGCATCACGGT
>JAHWJJ010000296.1 GCA_019348475.1 Gemmatimonadota bacterium
CCCAGGTAGATCTGGTTCAGGTACATCTCCAGGATCTGGTCCTTGGAGAACTCCCGCTCGATCTGCCGCGCCAGCACCACCTCCCAGGCCTTGCGCCGGAGCGTCTTTTCGCGCTTCAGGTGCTGCGGAAACACGTTGCGCGCCAGCTGCATGGTGACCGTGCTGAAGCCCTGGCTCCAGCTGAGGTCCTTGATGTCCCGCGCCAGCGCGCCGAAGAAGCGGCGGTAGTCGATGCCGCGGTGGCGGTAGAAGCGCTTGTCCTCCACCGCCAGAAAGGCGCCGGAGACGTTGGCCGGAATGCGTTCCAGGGGCACCACGATGCGCCGCTCGGGCGCCAAGTGCGCCACCAGCCGGTTGCGCGCGTCGAAGATGCGGCTGGCCTGCGGCGGCGTGTACTCGCGCAGCGCGGCCACCGACGGGCAGCCCGCGCCCGAGCAGCGCGGCCACAGGTACGCCAGCGTCCCCAGCCCCACGGCCAGGCCGATCGCGCAGACGATCCCCGCAACGCGCAGCGCCAGCTTCAGGCGCGGACGCGGGGCGGCATTGCGGGGGCGGCGCTTGCTGCTGCGTGCCATCGGGTACGGGAAAGCGGGAGAATGCTGCCGCGGAAGCAGGTCGGACTGTGCCGATCAGTACCTGTCGATACGGATCAGGTTCCGGATCGGTTTCGCATCTGCACCGGCGGGGGAGAACGGCGGGCTACCCGCGCAGCAGCCGCCCTCCATCCACCACCAGCGTCTCGCCGGTGACGAACTCCGCGTGCAGAAGATAACGCAGCGCGCGCACCACGTCTTCGGGTGAGCCGTTGCGCTTGAGCGGCGCACGCTCGGCGAGCAGGCGGATCTCCTCATCCGTCATCTGCTCCGGCGGCAGGACGGTGCCCGGCGCGATCCCGTTCACGCGCACCTCCGGCGCCAGCGACCGGGCCGCCACGCGCGTCAGGTGGATGACGCCCGCCTTGCTGATGGCGTGCGCCGCGTAGGCCGCCCAGGGCTGCATTCCCGCCAGGTCCGCCAGGTTGACGACCACGCCGCGCCGCTCCCGAAGTGTAGCGGAAAGGTGCCGGATCAGGAAGAACGGAGCCCTGAGGTTCACGGCGATCGTGTGGTCCCACAGCGCCTCATCCGTCTCCTCCAGCCGTTCGGAGGGAAAGACGGAGGCGTTGTTCACGAGCAGGTCGATCCCCCCGAACGCATCCACAGCGTTGCTCGCGAGCCGCCGCACCTGCTCCACATCCGACAGATCCGCCCCGATCGCGACGGCGTCGCCGCCCGCGGACCGGATCTCGTCCACCAGCTCGTCCGCCGCGGCGGACGACGAGTTGTAGTGGACGATCAACCGATATCCGTCCTCCGCCAGCGCGGACGAGATCGCGCGCCCGATGCGGACCGCGCCTCCGGTTACGAGCGCGACCGGCACGGCAGGAAACAGGGAACAGGGAATAGTGAATAGGGAGTAGCGAGACGGATCATACGAGTTTCGCGCGCAGGGCGGTGAGCATCTTGCCGATTTCGGTGATCAGGAACAGCGTCTGGGCGGTTTCGTGCTCGCGCAGGTAGCCCAGGCGGAGCGCGAGAAACAGAAACGTCTCTCATTAAGCGAGGCCTTCGCGATGCTGAGGAAATGAGCGTACTCTCGCCGGCTGGACCGTGCGTTCCCCTCCGCAATGTTCGCCGGTGCCGAGGCGGCGGCCCGCGTGACCTGTGACGTCAGGCGATACATCTCGCTCCTCGGGAACCGGGCCGTCAGTCGGTACACGTGCACGGCAAGATCCATCGACTTCTGCCATACCACCAGATCGCGATGCGAAGCCGCCATCCCGCCCCCTTTCCCTTGCCGGCTATTCCCTATTCCCTATTCCCTTCTGTTCTACTCGCCGTCCTCCTGCGCGAAGACCTTCAGGTTCGTGCTGTGACCCGGATTCACGCGAGCCTTGGGATTGATGTGATGCACCGCGTTGTTGACGGCGATCGCGGCCTCTCCGTAGCCGGTGGCGATCAGCTCCAGCTTGCCGGGATAGTGGACGACGTCGCCGGCCGCGTAGACGCCGGGGATGTTCGTCTCCATCAGCTGCGACACCTTGATGGTGTTGCGCTGCAGTTCCAGCCCCCAGCTGCCGATGGGCCCCAGGTCGGGCTTGAAGCCGAGGAGCGCGATCACCGCTTCCACGTCGATCTGCTCCTCGTCTTTCGTCTCGCTGTTGAACATCGTCACGTGCGCCACGCAGCCGCCGTCGCCGTGGATCTCCTTGACCTCGAAGGGCGTGCGGATGGTGACGGCGCCGGCCGCGGCGGCCTCGCGCATCTCCTGCACCGTGCTCCTGTGCGCGCGGAACTCGTCGCGGCGGTGGATGAGCGTGATCTCGCGCGCGATGCCGCGCAGCCCCAGCACCCAGTCCACCGCCGAGTCGCCGCCGCCCACGATCAGCACCCGCTTGCCGCGAAAGTCCTCCGGCTGGCGGACGTGCGTGTGCACGCCCCTCTCCTGGCCGTAGTGCTCGTTCCATCCCGGGCACTCCAGCACCCGCGGGTTCAGCGCGCCCTTCCCGGCCGTGATGCAGACCGTCTTCGTAAGGAACTCGCCGCGCGGGGTGACCAGGCGGATGTGGCCGTCCTCGGGGATCAACTGCTGCACCTCGGCCTCCAGCACCACCTCGGGGCCGAACTGCGTCCCCTGCTCGATCATGTTCTTTGCCAGGTCCTTGGCCAGGATCTTCGGCAGGCCACCGACGTCGAAGATGTACTTCTCTGGATACAGCGCCATCAGCTGCCCGCCCAGCTGCGGCAGCGCGTCGACGATGCGGCAGCTGATCCCCCGCAACCCGGCGTAGAAGGCGGCAAAGAGCCCCGTGGGCCCGCCGCCGATGATGGTGATGTCGGTGATGCCGTCGCTCACGCGCCCCGCTCCGTGGAATGGCGAAATCCTGCCTGCGCGCACCCCGCGCGGCGGCGTTCATATACGGGCGCGGGTGGCGGGGCGCAAGCTGAGGCGTGCCGGAATCCCGCTGCCGGCTGGGCGTCGTCCACCACGCGCCACACCCCTGGGGGTTCGCTCAGGGGATGCGCCGAATCCGCCGGCAGGGGGGGTGCCGCGCAATACACCCGGAAGCGCCGCACACGCCCCCCTTCACCCCTTCACCCGTTCACCCGTTCACCCGTTCACCCGTTCACCCCTTCACCCCTTCACCGCGCCGGAACGGCCGCGTTCCGCTATATTCCCGCCCGCTACGCGAATCCACCGGAAGAGGAGCCGAGCTTGTCCGAGCCGCTGGTCTTCATCTACGCCGACGAATCGTGCCTGGGCAACCAGTTCAAGGGACGCGCCCGGCCGGGCGGCGCGGCCGGCGTGGTGGAGTACTGGCACGCGCAAAAGGGGTGGATCCGCCGCGACTTCTGGACGTGCGAGCCGGACACCACCAACAACCGCATGGCCATCCGCAGCGCCATCATCCCGCTGGCGGCGCTCAAGCAGCCGTCGCGGGTGGTGTTCACCTCCGACAGCCGATACCTGGTGGACGGAATGACGCAGTGGGTGCACGGCTGGGCGGCGCGCGGCTGGAAGCGCAAGGACGGCGAGATCGAGAACCTGGAGATGTGGCGCGAGCTCGTCCGCGTTGCGGCACGGCACCAGGTGCAGTGGCGCTGGGTCAAGGGCCACGCCGGCCATGCGCAGAACGAGTACGCCAACCACCTCGCCACCCAGGCCGCCGCGAAGCAGATCGACAGCAAGGGCCTGATCCCCTCGAAGTTCGACGAGTGGATCGCCGAAGAGCAGGAGAAGGAGCGCTACCTCAGCTTCTTCGCCCTTCCCCCCGACGGCTTCGATTTCAGGCCCGCCCGGCGCCTCCCCGCGCGCTGACGCGAGCTCGCCCCCGACCGTGCAATCGGCGCGGGCTCGTCGCCGTCAGCCGGCTCCGCCGCGGCGCGCGACTTCCTCGCGCACGGCGGGGGCGACGACGGTGCCCAGGAGCTCGATGGCGCGCATCACCTTGTCGTGCGGCATCGCGCCCACGGTGAGCTGGGCCAGGAAGCGGTCGTGGCGAAAGATCTGGTGCTCGAAGAGGATCTTATCGATCACCTCCTGCGGGCTGCCCACCAGCAGCGCGCCGCGCGGCGACCGCGAGGCCTCGAACTGCGCGCGTGAGGTGGGCGGCCAGCCGCGCTCGCGCCCGATGCGCGTCATCACCTCGGCGTACGAGGGATAGAACGCGTCCGCCGCCTCCGGGGAAGTGTCGGCGATGAACGCGTGCGAGTTGATGCCCACCGAGAGCCGCGCGGGATCGTGCCCGGCCCGGCGGCCGGCTTCGCGGTACAGCTCCACCAGCGGCCCGAACCGCTCCGGCTCGCCGCCGATGATGGCCAGCGCCAGCGGCAGCCCCAGCGTTCCCGCGCGCACCACGGACTGCGGCGTTCCGCCCACCGCGATCCACACCGGCAGCGGCTCCTGCAGCGGCCGCGGATACACCCCCTGGCCGGCCAGCGGAGCGCGGTGCTTTCCGGACCAGGTCACCCGCTCGTCCTGGCGGAGCTCCAGCAGCAGGCCCAGGTTCTCCTCGAACAGTTCGTTGTAATCGTCCAGGTCGTATCCGAACAGCGGAAACGACTCGATGAACGATCCGCGCCCCGCCATGATCTCCGCGCGCCCGCCGCTGAGCAGGTCCAGCGTGGCGAAGTCCTGGAACACCCGTACGGGATCGTCGGAGCTCAGCACGGTGACGGCGCTGGTCAGGCGGATGCGCTGCGTCCGCGCCGCGGCCGCCGCCAGCACCACGGCCGGCGCGGAGACCGCGTAGTCGGGGCGGTGATGCTCGCCCACGCCGAACACGTCCAGCCCCATCTGGTCCGCAAGTTCGATCTCCTCCAGCAGGTCGCGCAGCCGCCGCTCAGCCGCGGCCCCCCAGCCGGCGCCGGCGTCGTGCGCCGTCTCGGCGAAGGTGTAGATGCCGATCTGCATGGTGCTCAGCCTCTGATCCCATCCATGTGCGAGCGCACGTCGCCGGCCGGGGGTGCCTCTCCCGGCCGGCGACGGCGCCCTGGGCGCTTGCCCGGTCAGCCCTCGACCGCCGTGCGACCGAAGATCCGCTCGAACCAGCGGACGGCGGACGCCTCAATGTCGGCCATCCGCACCGGGTGCCCCACCTCGGACGCCAGCGAGCCCACGCCGTGCTCGCGGATGCCGCAGGGGACGATGGTGTCGAAGAACGACAGGTCCGTCGCCACGTTCAGCGCGAATCCGTGGCTGGTGATCCACCCCGACGACACGCGCACCCCGATCGCCCCCAGCTTGCGGTCGTCCACCCACACCCCCGTCAGCCCTTCCTTGCGCCCGCCGCGCACCCCGAAATCCGCCAGCATGCCGATCAGCGCCCCTTCGATGTCACGCAGGTAGCGGTGCAGGTCCTGGCGGTCCGGCTTCAGGTCGAAGATGGGATACCCTACCAGTTGGCCCGGGCCGTGGTACGTCACGTCGCCACCGCGGCCGGTGTCGAACAGCTCGATGCCGCGCGCCGCGCGCTCCTCCGGCGTCACCAGCACGTTCTCCTCGTGCGACCCGCTGCCCAGCGTGATGACGTGCGGGTGCTCCAGCAGCAGCAGCGTGTCAGGGATCTCGCCAGCGCGGCGCTGCTTCACCAGTTCCGCCTGCAGCGCCAGGGCGTCGCCGTACGTGACCAGCCCCAGGCGCCGCACCTGCATGGTGCGCGCGGAGACAGCGGGTGAATCGGCAGTTGTGCTCATGGGATCGAATCAAGGTCACACTGCGCCTGCGCGCAAGTCCGGGCGGTTCGGCAAACTGGACGTTCAACGATAATCGCGATTATCAAACAAACCGGGAGCCCGCGCGTGGCGGCCTCCCGGTTTCTGCATCATCTCCCACCCGACGGATCACGCCTCTTCGGGGAAGTTCTCCATGAGCTGCTTGATGCGCGCGAGGAACTGGTCGCCGTCGGCGCCGTTCACCAGGCGGTGGTCGTAGCCCAGCGAGATGAAGCCGCGCTTGCGGG
>JAHWJJ010000297.1 GCA_019348475.1 Gemmatimonadota bacterium
GCGCGGGGTCGGGGACGCGGGCGGGCGCCGGCGCGGGTCTCCGGGTGGGCGCGATCATGACGGACGGGGGCCAGCCGGGCGAGGCGTGGTGCATCCTGGGATGGGAGGAAGTGGTGGCGATCCACGGCGTGGCGGGGGCGATGGTCGGGGCGGGGGCCGGCGCCGTCTACGGCCTGGTCTCCGGCCCCGGCCGGCCCCGCACGGAGCCGGCCGCGTCGCGCCCGCCGCGGGGGGCGGCGTGCGCGTAGCACTGACGCTGCGGCACTGAGCGCCGTCCACCCCCCATCCCGCATCCGCCGCCCTCCCCGCCTCGGGAGGGCGGCTTTTCGTCTGGTGTGGAGGGCGCCTGCCCGCGACCCGCGGCTGAAGCCGCGGGCTCAGACGGCCAGAAGCCCCGTCTCCGCTCGCTGCGCTTGCGGAACGGGGCTTCACCCGCGGAACGGCACCGGCCTGCCGTTGCCGAGTTGACAGGGCCGCGCCGGTGGCGGATACTGCGCGTCGCTCCGCGCATGCTCGCCCGCTCCTCGATCCCGCCTCGCTCCCCATGAAGCCCACCATCCGCTCGCCGCTGGTCCGCTTTTACCTGTGGCAGGGACAGTGGTGGGTACGGCTCGTCCGCGCGGTGGACGGCGCGCACGCGGGTGTGTGGCTGGGGCTGCTGACTCGCGAGCAGCTGGAGGCGGTGGACGACCTGTACTACCACGACAGCAGCACGTACAACGGCGAGCCGCACAACCTGCGGGGGCTGACGGAGTGGGAAGAGGAAGCCATGGGCGGGTTCTTTGGCGGGCGCACGCGGCTGGCCGTGCTGGGGGCGGGCGGCGGGCGCGAGGTGCTGGCGCTGGAGCGGCGCGGCCACCAGGTGGACGGCTTCGAGTGCAACCCCGCGCTGGTGGAGTTCGCCGCGGGCTTTCTGCCGCGGCACGGCGCCGCCGGCACCGTGCGCCTGCTGCCGCGCGACGCCACGCCGCAGGCCGGCGGCTACGACGGGGTGATCATGGGCTGGGGCTCGTACACGCTCATCGCGGGGCGGGAGCGGCGCATCCACCTGCTGCGGCGCCTGCGCGCCCTGGTGCCCCAGGGCGCGCCGCTGCTGCTCTCGTTCTTTTCGCGCCCCCACGTGCTCCTGCGGCTCAAGGTGCAGTACCGGGTGGCCCGCGTCATCCGCCGGCTGCTGCGCCGCGAGCCGCCCGAGCTGGGCGACGACCTGGTCCCCGTCTTCGTCCACCGCTTCGACCATGCGGAGATCGAGGCCGAGCTGCGCGAGGCGGGATTCCGCCTGGCGCGCTACGAGCCCGAGGGCCGCCGCCAGCACGACGCCGGCTGGGCCGTCGGCATCGCCGAGCCCCTGCCCCCCGCCGGCTGATCCCCGGGGCCAGCGCGGCGATCACGCCCGAACTCCCGGCGCGGTCCCGGGCCGATCAGCGAGCGTGCGGCGTCGTCTACTGCTGAGCCACTCTGCCGGACGGGCTTTCGCATCCACGACGGCCGCACCCGGTCCGCCACACGGCGGACCGGCCCCTGACCGAACCAGCCCCGCCGGCGCCCCGCGCGCCGGGCGGGGCTTTCAGGTTGTTGCACCGGAACGGGTTGCGGGAGACCGAGGCCGCGGAGCGCCGGCCTTGCCCAGCAAATGCCTGGATGAGGTGCTTGCGTGCAGGAGGTGTGGACCGTATGATGTTGAGAATCGTTCTCAACCGTACACGCCAACACCCTCATGCGACTGCTATCTCTGATTGGCGCCGGATGCCTTCTCTGCGGCGCGCAGGCCGCGGCCCAGGCACCCCGCTCGACGCTGCTCTTTGCCGCCGCGGCGCCCCTGCCGGGCGACACCACGGCCGCCGTCCGCTTCAACATCCCGGCGCAGCCGCTCACCGACGCGCTGCGGGCGTTCTCGCGGCAGGCGGCGGTGCGGGTGCAGCTGGACATCCCCGCCGCGGCCGGCGTGCAGTCGCACCCCGTGTTGGGCGCGTACACGGCGCCCGAGGCGCTGCGGCAGCTGCTGGCGGGCACCGGCCTGGCCGCGCAGTTCGCCGATGGCGAGACGGCGCTGGTGACCCGCGGGCAGGGCGGCGTGCGCGGCGCCTACACGCTCACGCCGCTCACCGTGGTCGCGCCGCGCAGCGTGGGCTACGCCACCCGGCGCACCACCACCGCCACGCGCACCGACACGCCGCTGCGCGACGCGCCGCAGTCGGTCAGCGTGGTGACCAGCGAGCTGATCGCCGACCAGTCCATGCAGTCGATGGCGGACGTGGTGCGCTACGTTCCCGGCATCACCATGGGCCAGGGCGAGGGGCACCGCGACGCGCCCACCATCCGCGGCAACAGCACCACGGCCGACTTCTTCGTGGACGGCGTGCGCGACGACGTGCAGTACGTGCGCGACCTGTACAACACGGAGCGCGTGGAGGCGCTCAAGGGCCCCAACGCCATGGTGTTCGGGCGGGGCGGCGGCGGCGGCGTGATCAACCGCGTGACGCGCGAGGCGCAGTGGACGCCCACCTGGGCGCTGACCGCCGAGACGGGATCGTTCCAGCACCGGCGCGCCACGCTGGACGCGGGGCAGGGGCTGGGGGCCAACCTGGCCGTGCGCTTCAACGGCGTGTTCGAGGATTCGCACGGGTTTCGCGACGAATTCGGGCTTCGCCGCTACGGATTGAACCCCACGGTGGCGCTGGCGTTCGGGCCGCGCACCACGGTGCGCGGCGGGTACGAGTACTTCAGCGACGAGCGCACGGTGGACCGCGGTCTGCCGTCGTACCAGGGCCGCCCCTCCAACGCGGAGATCTCCACCTTCTTCGGCAACCCGGACCTGAGCTACGCCACCGCCACGGTGAGCGCGGCCAGCGCCACCCTGGACCACGCGTTCTCCGGCCGGCTGAGCCTTCGCAACCGGACGCGCTGGGCCAGCTACGACAAGTTCTACCAGAACAGCTACCCGCGCTCGCTGAACGCCGACGGCACGCAGGTCACCCTGGGCGCGTACAACAACGCGACGGACCGCGAGAACCTGTTCAACCAGACGGACCTGGTGTGGAGCACGGCCACGGGGCGGGTGGGGCACACCCTCCTGGCCGGCGCGGAATTCGGCCGGCAGCAGACGGAGAACTTCCGGCAGACCGGCTACTACAACGACGCGGCCGCCACCCTGGCGGTGCCGTTCGACCAGCCGACCGTCTCCACGCCCATTACCTTCCGGCAGAGCGCGTCGGACGCCGACAACGCGAGCACGGCCACCGTGGCCGCCGTGTACGTGCAGAACCAGATCGAGCTGTCGCGCCACCTGCAGGCCATCGTGGGGCTGCGCTTCGACCGGTTCACCGTGGACTTCCACAACAGGCGCAACGACCAGCGCCTGGACCGCCGCGACGACCTGGTCTCTCCGCGGGCGGGGCTGGTGGTGAAGCCGGTGCAGCCGGTGTCGCTGTACGGCAGCTACAGCGTCTCGTACCTGCCCAGCGCGGGCGACCAGTTCGCCTCGCTGAGCGCGACGACCGAGACGCTGGAGCCGGAGCAGTTCACCAACTACGAGGTGGGCGCCAAGTGGGACGTGCGCCCCAACCTGGCCCTGACCACGGCCGTCTACCGGCTGGACCGCACCAACACCACGGCCCCGGACCCCAACGACGCCACACGCACGGTGCAGACGGGCGAGCAGCGCACCACCGGGTGGGAGGTGAGCGCCGCGGGGAGCGTAACGGACGCGTGGGACATGACCGCCGGCTTCTCGCAGCAGCGCGCGGAGATCACCAGCGCGACCTCGGCCGCACCGGAGGGTGCCAGGGTACCGCTGGTGCCGCGCCGGACGGTGTCGCTGTGGAACCGCTGGCAGGTGCTGCCGTCCATCGGCCTGGGCCTGGGCGTGCTGCACCAGACCAGGATGTACGCCGCCATCGACAACACGGTCACGCTCCCCGGCTTTACGCGGGCGGACGGCGCGGTGTTCGTGCGGATCACGCCGCTGCTGAGCGCGCAGGTGAACGTGGAGAACCTGCTGGACGAGCGGTACTACGCCACGTCGCACGGCAACAACAACATCCTTCCCGGCGCCCCGCGCTCGGTGCGCTTCTCCTTGACGACGCGCCGCTGATGCTGGCGCCGGCAGGATTGTGATGGGGACGGATGATAGGGGATGACGGATACGGATGATGGATGATGGATGACGACGGCCCTCCCCGCGCGGGGAGGGCCGTCGTCGTGTTCGGCGAGGCGACGGGCGAGCGCGTCGCGTCGTTTCATCCGCGAGGGCGGCGCCCGAGCCCCGATGAGCGGGTGAACCCGCTGCTGGGACAGCGACAAGCCCCGTCTTTGCTCGTTCCTCGCAAAACGGGGCTTCACCTGCTCCCGTCGGCGACGGCCGGAGCGCACGGCCGGTTTCGTCCGGCGAAAGCTTTCGCACTTTCGCACTTTCGCACTTTCGCACTCACGCACTCACGCACTCCCCGCCGCCCTCCCGCATCCCCTTTCCACGGGCTACCTTCCCCGCGAGGCAAGGAGGGCCGAGTGATCGCGATGATGTGGATGGCGGCGGCGCTGCAGGCGGGGAGTGCGCCCGCGCCGCCGCCGCTGCCGGAGATCCTGGTGGAGCGGCGGCTGGCGCAGGAGATCCCGCTGGCCGTGGGCGACACGGTGCGCGCGCGGGCGCTGGCGGGCACCGGCCCGGCGCGGGCGTTCGTCGTCGCGGGGGTGTTCGAGCGCGAAGCGGACCCCAACCGCATCGCCCGCAACGACTATGAGGTGCGGCTGCACCTGCCGGACCTGGAAGCCATGCTCCCCACCCGGGACCGCGTGGACCGCTTTGCCGTGGTCCTGGCCCCCGGCGCGGACGCGGACTCCGCGGCGCGGTGGATCGAGGGCGTGGCGTTCGGCACGCGCGCGTACGGCAGCGCCGCCCTCGCGGAGCGGACCAGCGCCACCTTCGCGGTGGTCTCTCGCTTTCACGACGCCATCGGCATCGTCACCATCCTGGCGAGCGCCATCTTTCTGCTCTGCGTGATGGTGATCCGCGTGGACGAGCGCAAGCGCGACATGGGCGTGCTGCGGCTGATCGGCGTCAGCCGGCGGACGGTGTTCCGCGCCATCGTGCTGGAGGCCATCGGCATCGCCGTGGTGGGCTCCGCGGCCGGCGCGGTGCTGGGGGGGCTGGTGGCGCGCATCGTCAACGCCCATTACGCGCGGGTCTACGACAGCACCCTCAAGTTCGCGCTGGTCACGCCGCGCATCGTGGTGCTGGCCGCGCTCCTGGGGCTGGCGCTGGGCGCGGTGGCGGGCGGACTGGCGGCGTGGCGGGTGGTCCGCGTCGCCCCGCAGAAGCTGGGCGAGCGGTGATCGTTTCCGCCTTCCTTCGCTCGCTCTTCCGCCGCGGCGGACGGACGGCGCTGGCGCTGTCCGGCATCGCCGTGAGCGCCGCGCTGCTGCTGGACATGACGATGCTCGCCAGCGGCCTTACCGGTTCCTTCGGCGACCTGCTGGGGGTGAGCGGCTACGCGCTGCGCGTCACGCCGCGCGGCAGCCTGCCCTTCGACAGCGAGGCGGGGATCGCCGGGGGCGACGAGGTGGGGCGGCGCATCGCGCGGGTGCCGGGGGTGCGCGCCGTAGCCCCCGTGCTGGGCGCGCAGTTCTACCTGGCCCGCGGCGACAGCGCCGGCGAGCCGCTGTTCACCTCCGGCATCGACCCGCGGGCGCAGTTCCTCTACCGGATCGTCGACGGACGGGAGCCGTCCGCGGGCGAGGTGGCCGTGAGCGAGCCCCTGGCGCGCGACGAGGGGCTGGCCGTCGGCGATTCCATCCGGCTGGCGGCGGAGCTGGACGTGTCGCTGGGGCGCGCGCGGCAGACGCGGGCGTACCGGGTGAGCGGGGTGGCGGACTTTCTGTACGACTACGCGGACCAGCGCTCGCTCGCCATGCCCCTCCAGGAGGTGCAGCGGGCCACGGGCCGCCCGGGCGAGGTTTCGCTCTTCGGCGTGGCGGCGGACGAGGGGGTGGACGA
>JAHWJJ010000025.1 GCA_019348475.1 Gemmatimonadota bacterium
ACAAACTGCGTGGGGGAAGGGTGACGCGGCGCGCGGTTGCCGTCGCGCCGTCGAAGTTCTCCCCTCTCCGCGAGGAATGAGCGAGGAGGGGCCGGGGGAGGGGCGCCCGGGAAGCGGCGGCCGTAGAAACTCCTGCGCCGGGACGCGGTTTGAGATCGCGCGGAGTGGAGGGCGTGGTGCGTGGGCGGGCCGCCCCCCATCCCCGGCCCTTCCCCCACAAACTGCGTGGGGGAAGGGTGACGAGGCGCGGGGTTGCCGTCGCGACGCCGAAGTTCTCCCCTCTCCGCGAGGAACGAGCGGGGAGGGGCCGGGGGAGGGGCCCTCGCGGGCGGCCGGGGGGTGGGGACCCGGGCGAGATGGAGAACATCACACACAGACGACATGGCGAAGTCGCGGCAGTGGGGGTTCGTAGCCGGAGTGGCGCTGGTGCTGGCGCTCCTGTTGGGCGCCGGGTGGCTGGTGCGCGACCGCTTTCTGCCCGTGGAGGTGGGGACGCGGGCGCCCTCGTTCACCGCCACGGACCTGCAGGGGCGCCCCGTACGGCTGGAAGACCTGCGCGGCCAGGTGGTGCTGCTGAACATCTGGGCCACCTGGTGCGGCCCCTGCCGCGACGAGATGCCCTCCATGGAGCGCCTGCACCGCGAGCTGGGGCCCAGGGGGCTGAAGATCGTCGCGGTGAGCGTGGACGCGGCGCCAGGCGCCGTCGCGCCGGGGGGGCAGACCGGCGGGGACGTGGCGGAGTTCGCGCGGCAGCTGGGGCTTACCTTCACCATCTGGCACGATCCGTCGGGGGACATCCAGCGCACCTACCGCACCACCGGGGTGCCGGAGTCGTTCATCATCGACCGCGACGGGGTGATCCAGAAGAAGGTGATCGGCGCGACCGAGTGGGACACCGGCTCGCACCCGGAGCTCATCCGCCGCCTGCTGGAGAGCTGAGCGGGTGAAGCGCCACTTCTCCCTCGCGGCCCTCGCCCACAACTGGCGGCTGAAGCTGGCGGCCCTGGGGCTGGCGCTGCTGATCTGGGCGGCGGTGAGCGCGGAGCAGGTGACCAGCCAGTGGATTCCCGTGCGCGTGGACCCCGTGGTGCGCGACCCGGAGTTCGTGCTGACCGGCCCGCCCGACCCGGCGGAGGTGCGCGTGCGCTTTTCCGGCCCCGGGCGCGAACTGTGGGAGCTGGCGCTGGACCGGCCCAGCCTGGTGCTGCCCCTCAGCGAGATCGGCAACCGGCGGGCGTTCGCGCTGGACGCCTCCATGCTGCGCATTCCCGCCGGCCTTTCCGTGAACGTGCAGGACATCCGCCCCGCCGTGGTGCGGGTGGACGTGGAGCGCCTGGCCAGCCGGGTGGTCCCCGTGCGCGCGCGGCTGACCGAGCAGTCCCGGCAGCGGTACGTGGTGGGCGACGACCTGGAGGTGCTTCCGGCGGAGGTGCGCGTCACCGGGCCGGCGGACCGGCTGGCGGCGCTGGATTCGGTGGATACGCGGCGCTTCGACATCGTGCCCGACGACTCCACCTTCACGCACCAGGTGCCGCTGGACACGGCGGGGATGGACGGGCTCAGCTTCTCCCGCACCCGGGTGCGGGTGAGCGGGCCCGTGGACGTGCGCGCCGAGCGCTCGCTGGGCACCGTCCCCGTCTCCGTTCCCGGCGGGCTGGTGGCGACGCCCGCGCGCGTGCAGGTGAGCGTGAGCGGCGCGCGCCGGGTGCTGGAGCGCGTGTTCGCCGGCGGGGTGCGCGCCTACGTGCCGCGCGACTCGCTGCCCCCCGTGGTGCCGCCGGAGGGGGTGGAGGTGCCGGTGGTGGTGGACGGGCTTCCCCCCAACACCCGCGCGCGCGCCAACCCGCCCCGCGTGCGCGTGCGCCCGGAAGGCGCGGCCCCGGTCCCCGCCGCCGGCCTGCCCCCCGCGCCGCCGGACACCGCGCCCGCGCCCGCCGCGGAGCCGCGGCGGTGAACGGACAGCCGCTGGTGCTGGGGATCGAGACCTCGTGCGACGAGACCTCGGCGGCGGTGCTGCGCGGCGAGAGCGAGCTGCTGGGGCACGTGATCTTTACCCAGGACGTCCACCGCCTGTACGGCGGCGTGGTCCCCGAGCTGGCCAGCCGCGCACACCTGCGCACGGTGGACGACGTGGTGGACGGGGCCCTGCGCGAGGCGGGGATCGGGCTGGAGGAGGTGGACCTGATCGGGGTGACGGCGGGACCGGGGCTGATCGGCGCGCTGCTCGTCGGATTGGCGTGGGGAAAGGCGGCGGCGTGGGCGGCGGGAAAGCCGGTCGTCGGGGTGCACCACATGGAGGGGCACCTGTTCGCCACCCACCTGGAGCACCCCGGCGCCGAGCCGCCCTTCGTGGCCCTGCTGGTGAGCGGCGGGCACACCATGCTCCTCTGGGTGCCTGCGTGGGGCGACTACCGGCTGCTGGGCGCCACCCGCGACGACGCCGCCGGCGAGGCGTT
The DNA here is from genome assembly GCA_019348475.1 of Gemmatimonadota bacterium. Taxonomy (GTDB): domain Bacteria; phylum Gemmatimonadota; class Gemmatimonadetes; order Longimicrobiales; family Longimicrobiaceae; genus Longimicrobium. The sequence goes on from JAHWJJ010000025.1 coordinate 2,457, forward strand.
CGACAAGGCGGCCAAGCTGCTGGGGCTGGAATACCCCGGCGGCCCCGCCATCCAGCGCGCCGCGCAGGCCGGCGACGCCGGACGCCACTCGCTGCCGCGCCCGCTGCTGAACCGCGGCGAGCGGCCCGGCGACGCCGAGTACTACGAGATGTCGTTCAGCGGGCTCAAGAACGCGCTGCGGCTGCTGGTCCGCAAGCTGGAGGCGGAGGGGCGGCTGGCGGAGGAGGTGCCGCACGTGGCGGCCGGGTTCGAGGCGGCGGTGGTGGACGTGCTGACGCAGAAGACGATGCGCGCGGTGCGGCAGACGGGGTGCCGGCGCGTGGTGCTGGGGGGCGGCGTGGCCAACAGCCGCGCCCTGCGCGAGTCGATCCGCGACGGGCTGGGGCCGGGCGGCGAGCTGTACGCGCCCTCGCCGCGGCTGTCGACGGACAACGCGGCGATGATCGCGCGGGCGGCGCTCTTTCGCTGGCGCCGCGGCGAGGCCGGGGGGCTGGACCTGAACGCCCGCGCGGACCTGCCGTTCCCCGGGCTGAGCCGCGAATCCGCCGCCGTGGCACGGGGGTAGCGGCTATGGCGCGCGACCACACGGGGAACGACCATCCACCGCGACGCGGCGAAGCCGGCTTGATCTCCATCCTTCACGTGTCCGACCTCCACTTCGGCCCGCCGTACCACCAGGGGGTGGGCGAGTCGCTGCAGCGGTTCGCGGAGCGGCTGGGCCCGGACTGCATCGTGGCCTCGGGCGACTTTACCCAGCGCGCGACCGAGGAGCAGTTCGCCGCGGCGCGCGCCTTCCTGGACCGGCTTCCTGCGGTGCCGACCATCGTGACGCCGGGAAACCACGACGTGCCGCTGTACCGCGGGGTGGAGCGGCTGCTGAACCCGTACCGCTACTACCGGCAGTACATCAGCGACCAGCTGGACGCGGTGACGGAGATCCCCGGCGGGGTGGTCGTGTCGCTGAACTCCACCGCGCCGCGGACGGCCATCACCAACGGGCGCATCCACCGCTGGCAGATCGACATGGCCCGCGAGGCGTTCCAGGGGCTGCCGGACGAGACGCTACGCATCATCGTCTCGCACCACCACTTCGCGCCGCCGCCGGACTGGGAGGGGGCGGACGTGATGCCCAAGGCCAAGCGGGCGCTGGACGCGTTCACGCAGATGCGGGTGGACCTGATCCTGGGCGGCCACCTGCACCGCGCCTACATCGGCAACTCGCTGGACGTGTACGCGGGCGCGGACCGGGAGCACGGCATCATCATCGCGCAGAGCGGCACCAGCACGTCGCGGCGCGGCCGGGCGCGCGAGCGGGAAAAGAACTCGCTGAACGTGGTGCGGCTGGGGGGCGGGATCATCCGCATCACGCACTACATGTACTTCGACGACGCGGCCGACTTCGTGCCCACCAGCCGCCACCTGTTCTTCAGGCGCGGCCGGCCGCCGCACCTGGGCGACGGCGACGGCCTGGGCCACGGGGTGGAGAGCCTGTTCATGGACGACCGCAGGGAGCGCCGCAATGCGCACGTGTGACGGGCGGGTGAGGCGCGGTTCCGCACCGGCGCGGAGGGGGTGAGGGTGGCCCGGCGCGCGGTGCGGATGCTGGTGTGGGGGCTGGGCGGGGTGGCGCTGGGGGTGGCGCTGCTCCTGCTGCTGCTGAACGTGGTCGCGCGCACGGAGCGCGGGCACGAGTTCGTGCTGGGCCGCACCCTGGCCGCCCTGGGCGAGAACGTGCACGGCGGCGAGCTGCTCATCGAGCGCATCGACGGCAACCTGTTCGAGGGCGCCAAGGTGTACGGCCTGCGGCTGCAGGACAAGCAGGGGCGCGCGTTCATCGTGGCCGACAGCGCCTTCCTGAACTACCGCGTCACCACGCTCGTCTCCCCGCGCATCCACATCACCCAGGCCACGCTGTACGAGCCGGAGATCTACGTCTTCAAGCTTCCCGGCGACACGCTGTGGAACTACCAGGCAATCTTCGCCGACACCACGCCGCGCGATCGGGACAAGCCCCGGGTGCAGCGCGTGACGCTGCTGGACACCATCCGCATCCACAACGGCCTGGCGCGGGTGCAGACGCCGTGGAAGCCCGACACCTCGCTCTCGCCCGCGGCGCGGCGGGCGGAGCTGGCCGAGGCGCTGTCGGACACGTCGCCGGCCCTGGTCGACACGGTGCGGGGCGGGTACATCCGCACCATGAACTTCACGCGGCTGAACGGGCGCCTTTCGGGGGTGCGCTTTGCGCCGGGCTCCAGATCGGGGTCGCGAATCAACGTGGACTCCCTGAGCGGGGTCGCGCAGATCTTTCGCGAGCCGGTGCGGTTCAACCACATCCGCGGCCAGATCGCGCTGCTTCGCGACCGTGTGGAGCTGGATGCGCCCGTGGTGCGGCTGCCGTCCTCGTCCCTGTCCGTCTCCGGCGTGATGCGGACGGACAGCTTTCCGGCGTGGTTCGACGAGGAGAAAGCGCCGATGTACGACCTGGCGCTCCGCGGCGATTCGGTGGCGTTCCGCGACCTGCAGTGGCTGTATCCCCGCTTTCCCGACGAGGCGCGCGGGTCGCTGTCGCTGCGCATCGAGCACCGTCCCGGCGGGCTGATGTTCCTGGCCCGCGACGCCGACGTGCGCGCGCCCGGCACGCACCTGGTCGGCGACTTCGGGATGATCCTGGGGGATACGCTGCGCTTTGTGGACGTGGATCTGAAGGCCGACCCCATCCGCGTGGCCACCATCGAGCAGATGCTGCCGGAGGGGCTTCCCGTGCGCGGGCTGGTGCTGGGCGGCGTCACCATCCGCGGCGAGCGCTGAAACGAGTCGAGACAACCCGTCTGGCGGATCCGGAGGACGAAGCGGGCCGGGAGCACAATGCTCCCGGCCCGCTCGTGATCAGGCCTTCCCGCGTCTCTCCGCGCGGGCTTCTTCCGCGGCTAGACGGCCAGTGCCGGGCCCGCCAGGTCCGGCAGAGAGCCGGTGAACACGTGCACCAGGCCGCGGAGGCGCTCCAGGTTGCAGGGCTTGGCGATGTGCCCCGCGAAGCCCTCGGCCAGCACGCGGCGCTCCGGCCACAGCAGCACGTCCGCGGAGACGGCCACCACGGGGATGGCCGCCGTGGCGGGGTCGTCCGCCAGCGCGCGGCGCGCGGCAACGCCGTCCATGCGCCGCATGCGGATGTCCATCAGCACCAGGCCCGGCTGCTGCTCGCGCGCCATCCGCACCCCCTCGTCGCCGTCGAACGCGTGCAGCACGCGGTACCCCGAATGCTCCAGCAACACGCCGCAGACGGTGTGCTGATCAGGGTCGTCATCGACGATCAGGACGGTGGTGCGGGGCATGGGACACCTCGATGCGGCGGGCGCCGGTCCTGCAGGGGGACGCGGAGGCGGTGGCAACGTCCAATCTACAACGCTGGACAAACCTTTACAAGGGGGTTCATGAAACTGCTACGGACCAGAGCGGTTGCAGAAAACCCGCGCTGTTACGCCGATCCGTCGCGGTTCTTGTCCACGATGGCGGCCAGGATGAGCACGAAGGCCAGCACGCGGATGCCGTACAGCCACAGCTGCTCGCGGTTGGGGTGCTCGAACAGGGCCAGCAGCACCCGCTGCAGCGCCAGCAGCCAGAACGCGCCCGCGAAGATGCCGAACAGGCGGTCGCGCGTCTCGTGCCAGAAGCGCAGAAAGAAGAGGCCGGCCACGGCGTAGCCCATCACCAGCAGGCCGCTCACGAGCGAGGTCACCGGGTCTCCCATACCAATCCGTACAGCAGCAGGGCCACGCCCAGCAGCGCGGGAAGCGAGCGCCAGAGCGAAAGGTCGACCGTGGGCACCACGCGCTTGTCGATCAACAGCAGCACGTTGTTGGCGGCCAGGCCGGCAAAGCACAGCCCCGACCACAGCAGCAGCCGCGCCCGGCTGTGCAGGTACCCGCGCAGCAGCAGCACCGCGCAGGCGACGCTGGTGAGGGCGCACAGGGCATAGACGAGCGTCGCCATCAGTCCTTTCTGAGCTTGAAGGCGTCCGCGAAGCTGCGGAGTGGATCCGGGGGCTTGTTGTAGATCAGGTTGATGACGGCCACGCGCGCGCGCCGGTACGCGTCGGCCAGCGCGTCCACCTGCGACGCCAGCGCGGCGCGGGTGGGTGCGTAGCGGTACGCCGGGTTGGCCGCGTCATTGGACGTGACCAGCCCCAGCTCCACCAGCTGCTCCAGGCGGCGGGTGGCTCCGGCGGGGACGGTGTAGATGGACCGCGCCACCTCTTCCGGGGTCCATTCGCGATCCGGGCCGGAATGCACCAGCAGCAGCGTCTCCAGCAGCTCCGCCGAGTCGATGTGCTGCGCGACGAAGCTTCGTACGACGTCGGGAATATCCGTCGGGCTCATCCGCTCCCAGGGTTTGCGGCGTGTCCGCCGCCGGCAGCAGAACGCGGACCGCGCCAGTATACGGGCTGCCCGGTTCGCGCGCCATATGGCGTGCGCGGCCCCGGTGGCGGGGCCAGGGGTTCGGGCAATTTCATCTCACGCGAAGGCACGGGAAAGAACGTTTCGGCCGCACGGCGGGGGTGAATGCACGGCGGCCGGCGGGGGCACCGCCGGCCGTCCCTGGATGGCGCGTCCCTACGAGTTCGCGGTGAGCCGCCGGCCCAGGAGCTCCTTGGCCCGGTCGGCGCGGCGCGTGTCTTCCTGCTTCACTTCGCGAAAGAACGCGGCGAAGTCCTGGTCTCCGGACTTTTCGGCGTCGCGGATGTACTGGTCGTGGGTCTCGGCGGCCTGCAGGGCGTGGTACAGGATGCTGACCAGGTTGTAGGTCACGTCCCCAGTGCCGGTGTTGCCCTGGCTGCTGTCGCTCATGGAGCCCGTCTCCGTGCTGAAGGTTCGCATGTGGTCGCGCCGCCGCCCGTCGCAAGAGCGGGACCGCAGGGATGGGAGGGGCGAGGCGCGAGTGCCCAGTGCTCGGTGCCCAGTGTCTGCTGGTGCCTCGATCCTGGGTCCACGACAGACGCACTCGATCCTGGGCACTTGTTACTGGGCACTGGGCACTCGATATCGAGCACTCCGCGTCACGATCCCACGGTCTTCGAACGTTGTTTCCCCGGGTGCTTTCGACGAGCCGCCGCGGTGCGGTCCGTCCGCACCACCGCGTTGGGCCAGGCGGGCGCTTCGCATCCAGCGAATGCGGTCCGCCGTCGCCGGCAGTCGTGGGCTCGCCACCCACGGCTGCCGCGCGTCGTTTGCGCGATACGGCGAAGCTACGCCAGCGGCAGGCCGGAGGTGGCGCGCGTGTGCTCGTCGTGCAGCGCGCGGAGCGGGGCCACGTCCGGGTGCTCCGCGCCGCTTCCCATCTCCTCCACGAACTGGCAGGTGGCGCGGGTACGCGAGGCGGCGTCGTAGCGCGCCTCCCACTGCCGCATCTCGGCCTCTTCGGCGGCGCCCTCGTAGGGAAAGCCCACCGGCGGGTTGGGCACCCCGATGCGCCACGGCTTGGGGGTGAGGCGCGCGCGGAAGGTCTTCTGCACCTGGCACAGCTTGATGTACTGCGGGTCCGCCCCCAGCGCGTTCATCGCCGCCATCGTCTCGGGCGCGGTGGGGGAGAAGACATCGTGCGTCACCAGGTAACGCAGCCCCGCGCTGGTGCGGTACACGCGCACCCGCCACTCCGGGTGCGACGCCACCCAGCGCCGCAGCCGGTCCAGGGCGGGTCCTCCCGCCGCCGGCGCCGCGGGCGGAGGGGCGGTGGGAGCGGCGGCGGGCTGCGCGGGGCGCGGGCCCAGGAAGCCGCCCACGATGGACTTGATCCCGGCCGGCAGCGGCAGCCGGTCCAGCACCTCGCGGGCCACCGCCATCGGGTCGGCGGCGGAGAACGACGGTGGCGCTCCGGACGCCTGCCCGCCGTCCGCGCGCGCCTCGTCCACGTCGATGAAGAAGGCCCGCGACGCGTTCAGCACCAGCGCCCCGTACGAGTTGCGCGTGATGGCCGCGTCCGGCGCATCCACCCCGCCGGTCGCGGGGATCTCGCGCACCACCTCCTCGCGCAGCGGGCGGTCGCCGTACGCGTAGCGCTCGGGAAAGCCGGCCCCGCTGCGAACGCGGTCCGCGATGCGCCCGACCGCCTCCTGCGCCAGCGCCTGCGCCTCGGCGGGGCTGCTGCGCGAGCCGCGCCACACGTGAAAGCGCACGAACTTTCCGGCCGGGGTGGTGGCCGTGGATTCCGCGCGGGACCAGTAGCGGGGGATCAGCATGCGAGGGGCTCCTGGGGTGAAACGGGAAGGTTCGGGGCGAGGAATCGGTTCAGTATTCACGGCGAATGCGCCCGCCGCAAGCCGGATGATCGGCGCGCCGCGCGAACGGAGCATCCGCGGAATCGACAACTCTTGACGCTGCCCCGCCCGCCGCGCTACGTACCGGCGGCGCGAGCACGCCGCGCACTCCCGAGCCCCGGCTCCCGTTCCGCCCGCATGCTCACCATCCTCCGCCACCTGCTTTCCATCCTGCTGCTGCCGTTCACGGTGGTGGTGGTGGTGCCGTGGTGGCTGCTGGGCACGGCCGACGCTTCCGCAGGCTCGGGCACGCCGGCGCTCGCCTGGCTCTCGCGCGCGCCGGGGGCGGTGCTGTTCGCCGCGGGGTTCGCGCTCTTCGCGTGGTGCGTGGCGCTCTTTGCGCGGGTGGGGCGGGGGACGCTGGCCCCGTGGGACCCCACGCGGCGGCTGGTCGCCGTCGGCCCGTACCGTCACGTGCGGAATCCGATGATCAGCGGGGTGCTGCTGATGCTGGTGGGGGAGGCGCTGCTGTGGAGGTCGGGCGCGCTGGCGCTCTGGGCCGGCGCCTTTCTGCTGACCAACCACACGTACTTCGTGGTGGCGGAAGAGCCGGGGCTGGAGCGGCGCTTCGGCGACAGCTACCGCGCGTACCGCGCCCACGTCCCGCGCTGGATCCCCCGCCTGAGCCCCTGGGCCGGGGAGTGAGCGAGGGACGGCCGCGCCGCCTTTCCGCGCTGCGCGACGCTTGCTATGCTGGGGGGCGCCGGCGTGGACCGGCCGTCTTCTCGCGCCATCCTGGTCCGATGCGAAGCTCGCGCGCTCTCCTCCTCCTGGTTCTCGTCGCGGGTACGGCGCCTTCGCTGGATGCGCAGGCGCGGCCGCCCCGGCGCGACCCCCTGTCCGTGCGCATGGACGCGTTTCTCGCGGCGCTGGAGGCGTTTCCGCGCGATACGCTGCTCCACTTTCTGCCCCGGCGCGGCCCCGTGACATGGGTGCTGACCACGCGCGCCGCGGCGCGGCCGGACCGCCTGGCGCTCTGGCGCTTTGGTCGGGAGGACCTGCTTTCCGCGATGGACTATCCCCGCCCCCTCTGCGAGTCTTTCTCCCGCGGTGGCGACGCGATCATCCCCGGCACGCTGATGTTCACCGCGATCGAGCACCCGCGCGGGTGGCGCCGCGTGCCGGGGAACCGGTTCGTCCCGCCGGGCGCGTCCGCGCGGTCGGCGGTGTTCGTGGAGTGGCGCCGCGAGAACGGGCGATGGGTGCTCTCCGCGTTCGGCGACGAGCGGCAGGCCCGTCCCAGGCTGCTGGGCCGGGAGGTGAACTCCGTCGTCCGTAACGCCGGTCCCGGACCGCCGCCTCCCACCGAGCCGCTGCTGGCCGCGGGGACGCGCTGGTACGAGGAGCATCTGCCGATCGTGGTGGATGGAGAGATGCTCATCAAGCACGGCCTTCCCCAGGCGATCGAGCCCGAACTGCTCGAACGCATCGGCACCCTCAACGGCGTGGCCGTCTACGTCGAAGCGGGTTCGGCGACGCCGGTGGAGGTCGTCTACGTCCCCACGGCGCCCGGGATGTACCAGCCGTACCAGGACATGATCGGCAACGGCTGCCCCTAGAGGGCAGAGCGGCGGGCCGGTGGAAGGGAGAGAACGTGCGCGCAGTCCCAGTCGGTGAGGATGCACGAGCGGGCGGGGCCGGTGCCGGCCCCGCCCGCGTTCGTGTGACTCGCTTCGCGCGCGGCACGCCGCCGCGTGCTCCGCGTGAGGCGATTCTTTCTGCGGACCTCTGGCTTACGGGTTGCGCGTGCCCGACATCTCGCGCCCGTTCTGGTGCAGCGTGACGCCCTGTGCGCGGCCGTCCTGGAAGGTGAAGACCAGGCGCACCTGGTCGCTGAAGTCGGGGACGAACACGTGGTCCCCCTGCGCACGGAGCCGGGTGGCGTTCTGGCCGGCGGCCTGCGCCATCAGCCGCCCGTCCTGCGCAAACACGCGCAGCTCCAGGCTCCGCTCGCCCATCCGCAGCGTGTACGTGCCCTCGTAGCGCGCCATCTCGTCCGCGGAAAGGGGCAGGTCGCGCACCGCGTCGGGATCGCCGGGGCGGGGGGCGCGGTCGCTCACCCTGCTGCCCACGCGCTCGGTTCCGTTCATGTCCATCACCACCGACGCCACGGCGCCGGACGCGTCCCGGGTGAACCGCAGCCGCCAGGGCGCCCGCTTCACGAAGAAGGTGGAGTCGGATTCAGGGTACATCCTGAAGCGCACGTTCCCGGGCACCCGCAGCGTCATGGTCCCGTCGTCCTCCAGCCGCACGAACGCGGACCGGCCGGGCGCCATCTGGTACTCGCCCACGTACGCGGCGAGCACGGTCGGCGCGACGGGCACTTCGCGGATCGCCAGCGGCGCACCCCGCAGCAGAAAGTCCATGCCGATGTCGTCCTGAAAGCCGCCGGAGTTGGTCAGCATCACGAATCCGATGCGCCGCTCCGGGTCGAAGCCCACCTGCGTGCGGAACCCCGCGGTGCCGCCGCCGTGCGAAACGATGGTGCGGCCCTGCTCCGACCGCACCCCCCATCCCAGGCCGCCGGTGCGGCCGTCCGCGAACCGGTGGTGCACCTGCTGCGCCACGCGCATGGCCCGCTCCAGATCCGTGTCGGGCGGACCGAGCTGCGCCCGAAGGTAGGTGAGCATGTCTTCCGCGTTCGAGCGCAGCCCGCCCGCCCCGGCGACGGCGTCGGTAAGGTCCCAGTACGGCACCACGTCGCCGTCGTCGTCGTGGCCCTTCGACATCCACTCGGCCACCTGGCCGTCGCGCGAGTAGCTGGTCATCCGCATCCCCAGCGGCTCCAGGATGCGCTGCCGGATGAGCGTCTGGATGTTGGTGCCCGCGGCGCGGCCCAGCGCGTGGCCCAGCAGCCCCATCGCCAGGTTGGAGTACTCGTACTCCGCGCCGATGTCGCGCCGCAGCTCATGCCCGTTCAGGAACGCGTACAGCTGTTCCACGGAATAGTCCGCGTACGGGTTGGCCGAATCCGCGGGCGCAAAGTTGTCGGGCATGCGGGGAAGGCCCGAGCGGTGGGTGGCCAGGTCCAGCAGCGTGATCTGCCGCCCGTTGCGGGAGGGCACGCGGACGTTCGCCGGCAGGTACTTCTGCACCGCATCGTCCAGCGCCACCTCGCCCTTGGCGGCCATGTCGGCCAGGATGGTGCCGGTGAAGGTCTTGTTGATGGAGCCGATCTCGAACACGGTGCGCGGCCCCAGCGGCCGCGCACCCGGCCCCGCCGATCCGGCGGAGAGGATGCGGGTGGACCCGTCCGCCTCCAGGATCCCCAGCACGATTCCCGGGGCTTCGCCGTCCTCCACCAGGTAGCGGAGCATTACGTTCAGGTCCTGGTCGGACGGAAAGTGCGACGCGGCTGCGGCGGGCGCAGGCGCGGGGCTGGCCTGTGCGGCCAAGCCGGGCGCGCAGGGGGCGCCGAGCAGGGCGGCCGCGAGCACGGCCGTGGCGAACGTGGGCAGTGGTCTCATTTGCGATCCCTGGAGCGGGTGTACCGTGACGTGTGCCCCCGCTACGGGTGAATGCCTCTCCGGGTTTCGGCCGCGATGCCGCGTGGATGGGTGCGCTTGATGTTCCCGGTGGAGCGATGCCGGTAAAACTCGGGCGTACTGCCAGCGTGACTCCCGTCCGCGGAGAACAGGAAAGCTTGGGCTCCTTCAGTTCGTGCGCGGATGCAGTGAAGGAGGCGAAGAAGGAATACGAGACGGCGAACGGGTGCGCGATCTGTTCGTCAGCCTGCCACACAAGCTGAGGTCCAGCAAGCAGAGCAACGAATTTGACCGGCTATCCCATATGGATCGCCGGCCGTTCGTGCCGTCCTATCCCAGTGGTGCACCGCCGCGCACCCTGGTCTGATCTCTCCCGTGTGCAACCGGCAGGGAACCCGTTATGTTCTATTCATACGTGGGTGCGTAGGTGGATTTTGGCCTGGAGTTAGACGATGTCGCAGCACGCAATCGACCTCACGCACGCCCAGACCCGACTGCCGGAATTGGTACGGCAAGCGGCACGGGGCGAGGATGTGATCCTGACTGACGCCGGAGAGGCGGTGGCGAAAATCATCCCGATCACTCGCGCGCGAGGACCGCGGCAGTTCGGGAGTGCCAAGGGTTTGATTCACATGGCAGATGATTTCGATGAGCCTCTTGAGGAATTCGAAGATTACATGTAGCCTCCGTGCATTTCTAATCGCGCCCTGCTCGACACGCACAGCTTCATCTGGTTCATCAGCGGCGATGAGCGGCTCAGCGCGCGCGCTCGCGCGCTGATCGAGGCGCCGGAGAATTCGATCATCGTCAGCGTCGCGAGCCTGTGGGAGATCGCAATCAAGCACGGCCTGGGCAAGCTGCCGCTCCAGCCCGGGGGCGCGGGCCTGGTCGCATGCCATGCAGCACGCCTTGTACTTCTCCGACTGATCCCGGATGAATTGGAGCGCCAGCATATCGGCGTGCTCGCAATCGAACTTGACCATCTTTCGGAACTGGTTCATGAGGTCGCCGGCCATCTCGTACCTACGCGAATACGGCCAATCACCCGCCTAGCCGCTCCTGCACCAGCCGGCTCACCAGCGCGGGGTTGGCGTTGCCGCCGGACTGGCGCATCACCTGGCCCACGAAGAGGCCGAGCAGGCCCGTTTTGCCGGCGCGGTACTCGTCGGCCTTGGCGGCGGTGGCGGCGATCACATGGTCCACGATGGGCAGGGCGCCGGGATCGCTCACCGGTTCAACCCGCTCGGCCTCCCACGCATCCAAGGCTCGGTACTTGGGCATCTTCAACCCTCGCAATCGGAGAAGCGCATGCACGACCCTTCCGCCACCGCCCTGCTGCAGCGCGTCGAGGCGCTGGAGCGACAGGCCAGACGCAGCCGGGCGCTCTCGCTGGTTCTCGGTACCCTGCTGGCGGCAGTGTCGCTGGGGGCGTGGATCACGCCGCCGGGGACGGCGGACGTGCTGCGCGCCCGCACGCTCATCATCGAAGACGAGCAGGGGCGCGACCGGGTGGTACTAGGCGCGCCCGTGCCGAGCGCGCTGGGCACCACGCGCATCAGCCCCAGCACCGGGATGGTGATCAACGACACCGCCGGGCACGAGCGCTTCGGGCTCGGGCTCATGGAGAACGGGCGGATGGGGATGGGCTTCGACGCGGCGCCGGGAGACGGCGACCCACGCAATTCCGAGCGGCTGAACCTGGGCGTGGATGCGAACGGGAACGGGTACGTGCGCTATCTCGACAAGCGGACCGGCCTGGCCGGCTACCTGGGCCTGCGCGAGGACGACCGCGTCTGGCTGGAGTTCGCCTACGTCACCGCCGATTCCATCATCCGCCGCCGCCTCGGCCTGCTAGGCGACCAGATGCTGCGCGAGGCACGGTAGAGCCAAAGCGTTCGGAAACGCTCAACAGCAGCCGCTGGAGCGATCCGCGGCTGCCGTTGGTTGTTCACGCGCTGCATTCACCCGCGCAGCCGCCGCACCACCTCTTCCGCGCCGCGCTTGTACACCGTGACGCACACCAGCGCCCCCGCGGCATCCACCACCGCCCAGTACCGGCCCCATCCGTACTTCTTCACCTTGTAGCCGGGCTGCTGCTCGCTGTTCTGCTGACGCACTCTTCACCGTCACCTCAGTGGTCCCCGCGGGGCGCATCAGGGATACCAGCCACTCACGCTCCGCGTCTCCGTCGCTCACCATCCGCTCCCATTCAGGTTCTCGATCGTACTCAGCCCCCCAGCCGCTCCTGCACCAGCTGGCTGACCAGCGCGGGATTCGCGTTCCCGCCGCTCTGCCGCATCACCTGGCCGACGAAGAAGCCGAGGAGGCCCGTTTTGCCGGCGCGGTACTCGTCGGCTTTGGCGGGGTTAGCAGCGAGGACCTGGTCCACGATGGGGGCCAGGGCGCCGGGATCGCTCACCTGCTGCAGGCCCAGGCTGGCCACCAGATCGCGCGGCTCGCCGCCGTTCTTCACCATCTCGGCGAGGACCTGCCGCGCGCCGGTTACGGAGACGGTGCCGTCCTCCACCAGCGCGGCCAGCTCGCCCAGCTCGCGGCCGCTGAAGGGCAGGTTCTCCGTGGTGCGGCCGCCCTGCTCGCGCGGCAGCTCGTGGATCACCCAGTTCGCCACCGCCTTCGCCGGCGCGCCGACGGCCAGCGCCGCCTCGAACAGCTCGCTCGTCGCCAGCTCGCGCGAGAGCAGGTCCGCCTCCTCCGCGGGCAGCCCCAGCTCGCCCGCGTAGCGCGCGCGGCGCGCCTCCAGCTCCGGCGAGCGCTGCACGTCCGGCGCGGGCGCCTTGCTGCGCGGCTTCGGCGCCTCCGACGCGGCGCGCTCCGCCTTCGGCTTCTTCTCCGGCTTCGGCCCGGACCCGGCGGCGCCCTTTTCCGCGGCCCTGGCCCAGGCGTCGCGCAGCGTCACCGTGCGGTTGAAGACGAGCGCGTCCGGCCGCGACTCCACCACGTCGCTGCAGAAGTATCCCACCCGCTCGAACTGGTAGCGGCTCCCGGGCGCGTCGTCGCGCACGCCGGGCTCGATCACCGCGCCCTGCACCACGACCAGCGAGTCGGGGTTCAGGTGGTCCTTGAAGTCGCCCTCCTCCGCCTCCGGGTCCGGGACGGTGAACAGGCGGTCGTACAGCCGCACCTCGCACGGAATTCCGTGCTCCGCGCTCACCCACTGGATGGTGCCCTTCACCTGCCGCCCGTCGGGCGTGCCGCCGCCGCGCGTGGCGGGATCGTACGAGCAGCGCAGCTCCATGATCTGGCCGTCGTCGTCCTTCACCACGTGGTCGCAGCGGATGACGTACGCGTACCGCAGCCGCACTTCCGCGCCCGGCGACAGGCGGTGGAAGCCTTTCGACGGCATCTCCATGAAGTCGTCGCGGTCGATGTACACCGTCCGCGAGAACGGGAGGGGGCGTGAGCCTTCCTTCGGCACGTCATGCGGCCAGAAGGGCGCATCCAGCTCCTCCGTCTGCCCCTCGGGATAGTTGGTGATCGTCACCTTCAGCGGCCGCAGCACGCACAGCACCCGCGGCGCGCGCGTGTTGAGGTCGTCGCGGATGGCGAACTCCAGCTTGCCGATGTCGATACGGCTGTTGAATTTCGCCACGCCCATGCGGTCCCAGAAGTTCCGCAGCGCCTCGGGCGTGACGCCACGGCGGCGCAGGCCGGCCAGCGTGGCCATCCGCGGATCGTCCCAGCCGCTCACGTAGCCGCCCTTGACGAGTTGCAGCGACTTGCGCTTGCTGGTGATGGTGTACTCCAGCTCGCCGCGCGCGAACTCGTACTGGTGCGGCCGCGCCGGCGTGCCGCCCTGGCCGCGGACGTAGTCCTGCCAGTGGTCGATCACCCAATCGTAGACCGCGCGGTTGTTGTCGAACTCCAGGGAGCAGAGCGAGTGCGTGATCCCCTCGATGGCGTCTTCGACGGGGTGCGCGTAGTCGTAGAGCGGGTAGATGCACCACGCGTCGCCGGTGCGGTAGTGGTGCGCGTGGCGGATGCGGTAGATGAGCGGATCGCGCAGCAGCATGTTCTTGCTCGCCAGGTCGATCTTCGCCCGCAGCACGTGCGCGCCGTCGGGAAACTCGCCCGCGCGCATCCGCCGGAACAGGTCCAGGTTCTCCTCCACCGGACGGTCCCGGTACCTGGTGGGCCGCCCCGGCTCCGTTACGGTGCCGCGCGCCTCGCGGATCTCCTCGTCGGTGCTGCTGTCCACGTACGCCAGCCCCTGCCGCACCAGGTACTCGGCGAAGTCGTACATCTGCCCGAAGTAGTCCGCCGCGAACAGGGGCTCGTCGCCAAAGTCCGCGCCCAGCCACCGCACGCTGTCGGTGATGGACTGCACGTAGTGCACGTCCTCCGTCTCGGGATTGGTGTCGTCGAAGCGCAGGTTGAAGCGCCCGCCCGTTTCGGCCGCGATCCCGTAGCTCAGCAGGATGGCCTTGGCGTGCCCGATGTGCAGGTACCCGTTGGGCTCCGGCGGAAAGCGGGTGACGATGGTTTCGTACTTTCCCGCGCGCAGGTCTTCGGCCACGATGGCGCGGATGAAGTCCAGCCCCTCGCGTTCCGCGTAGGCCATGGCGTCGGGCCGCAGATCGCTCCCGCCCTTCGTCTCCGTATCCGTCACGTCACTGCTCTTGGTCGATGAGAAGCGCGGCGTGCCGCGATGCCGCCGCGCGGGGAACCCGGATGATAAACAGCGTAGAATAACGGATTGCGGGATGATCTACAACGCCGTGTGGGGCCCTCTCCCCCGCCCGGGCTTTCGCTCGTTCCTCGCGACGCCGGGCGACCCCTCCCCAACCCCGGGGGAGGGGTGGTGTGCTCCAGGCGCCGTCGCGGCGGCGCGGGCCCTCTCCCCCGCCCGGGGGGGACGTGGGTCGTGGGGGGCGCGGGGGGCCCCCCCCCCCCCCGCCGGGGGGGGGGGGGGTGGGGGGGGGGGCGGGGGGGGGGGGGGGGGGGGGGGGGGCGGGCGGGGGGGGGGGGGGGGGGGGGGGC
>JAHWJJ010000298.1 GCA_019348475.1 Gemmatimonadota bacterium
CGGCGCAGCCGGTGGGCGCGCAGCCCCTGCGTCCCGGCCGCCTGCACGGCCTGCGGCGGAAAGTAGTTCACCAGGTACGACTCGGTGGCCGGGTCGTCGGGAACGCGGCTGTCCAGGAGCTGCGCCTTGGCGAACATCTTGGCGTGCGCCAGCAGCACGCACAGCGTCGGCCGCGTCAGCCCGATCCCCTCCATCCGCCGGTCGGCGATGGCGTCGGCCGTGGGGATGCCCTCGCCCTCGCGGTCGATCAGCCGGTCGCGTTCCATGGCGTTGATGAGCGCCGCGAAGTCGTCCAGCGAATCGGTGGAGCGCCGTTCGTCCAGCGACACGGCCAGCGACTGGCTGACGTTGTCGTGCAGCACCAGCCGGCTCACCTCGTCCGTCATCTCCCGCAGCAGCGCGTTGCGCGACTCCGGGGTAAGGCCGCCCCCGCGCACCACCGGGTTCAGCAGGATCTTCAGGTTCACCTCGTGGTCGCTCATGTCCACGCCGGCCGAGTTGTCCAGCGCGTCGGTGTTGATGCGCCCGCCCTGCAGGTGAAACTGGATGCGCGCGCGCTGGGTGAGCCCCAGGTTGCCGCCCTCGCCGATCACCTTGCAGCGCAGGTCCGCCGCGTTCACGCGCACCAGGTCGTTGGGCGGATCGCCCACGTCGGCGTGCGTTTCTTCCGCGTCCTTCACGTAGGTGCCGATGCCGCCGTTCCACAGCAGCTCAACCGGCGCCGTCATCACCGCGCGGATCAGCGACTCGCCGTCCAGCACCTTCACCTCGTCGCCCAGCCCCAGCGCGCGCCGGGCCTGCGGCGTGAGCTCCACCTCCTTGGTTCCCCGCGCCACGATCAGCGCTCCCGGGGAGAGCTTCGCGCGGTCGTAGTCTTCCCACGAGCTGCGCGGAAGGTTGAAGATGCGCAGCCGCTCCTCGAACGAGCTTGCCGGGTCGGGGTCGGGGTCGATGAAGACGTGCCGGTGGTCGAAGGCCGCGACCAGCCGGATCTGCCTGGACAGGAGCATGCCGTTGCCGAACACGTCGCCGCTCATGTCGCCGATGCCGGCCACAGTGAAGGGCTCATTCTGGATGTCCTTTCCCATCTCGCGAAAGTGCCGCCGTACGCACTCCCACGCGCCGCGCGCGGTGATCCCCTCCTTCTTGTGGTCGTAGCCGTTGGAGCCGCCGCTGGCGAAGGCGTCGTCCAGCCAGAAGCCGTACTCCGCCGCCACCCCGTTGGCCACGTCCGACAGGTGCGCCGTCCCCTTGTCCGCCGCCACCACCAGGTACGGGTCGTCGCCGTCGTGCCGCACCACGCCCGGCGCGGGCACCACCTTTCCGTCCACCAGGTTGTCGGTGACGTCCAGCATCCCCCGCATCAGGGTGCGGTACTGCTCCGCCGCCTCGGCGCCCATGGCCTCGCGGTCGGCGAAGCGGCGGCGAGTGATGAAGCCGCCCTTGCTGCCGTTGGGGACGATCACCGCGTTCTTCACCATCTGGGTGGTGACCAGCCCCAGGATCTCGGTGCGGAAGTCGTCGGGCCGGTCGCTCCAGCGAATGCCGCCGCGGCTTACGGGGGCGCCGCGCAGGTGCACCCCCTCCGTGCGCGACGAGTGGACGAAGATCTCGTACAGCAGCCGCGTCTTGCGCAGCTCGTCCACGTCGCCGGAGCGCACCTTGAACGACATGTACGGCACGCCCCCGCTGCGCGCCGTGGGGTCCGCGCCGCCGGTGCGGAAGTAGTTGGTGCGGACGGTGCCCTCCATCAGCGCCAGGATGCGGCGCAGGGCGCGGTCGTCCGCCAGCGAGGTGACCTCTTCGATGGCCGAGGTGACCCGCCCGCGCACCTCCGCCTCGCGCTCCGCCGCCGCCCCGGGGCCAAAGCGGGCGTGGAACAGGGCGATCAGCTGCCGGGTGACCTCCGGGTACGCCGCCAGCGCCCGCGAAACAGCGATCCGGCTGGGGATGGCGCCCACCTGGAAGGCGTACTCGGAGTAGGCGCGCAGCAGGTCGGCCTCGCGCCAGCGCAGCCCGGCGGCCAGGGTAAGGCCGTTGAACGGGTCCTCCACCGCGTCGCCGGCGCGCACGGCCAGCAGCTGCTCGGCCAGCAGCGGCGCCACGGCGTCGGGGATCGGGGCGCCCTCGCGCGTCTGCACGGCGAAGGAGTAGATCATGAAGCCCACGCCGGCCCCGGACACCGCGAAGGTGTCCACCTCCACCACCCGCAGGCGCGCGTCCTCCAGGATGGGCATGAAGTCCGAGAGCACCAGCCGCTCGCCGCGCAGGTACAGCTTCAGGACCGAGCAGCCCGCCGGCGCCGCCTCGCCGGGAAGCGGCTGGCGCAGGTTCAGGTCCACCTCGCCCCCCGTGCGCTGCAGCCGCTCCATGTACAGCACGTCGTGCACGGCGGCCGCGGGGGCGTTGGCGGCGCGGTACTCGGGGGTGAACGAGGGCGCGTACGCCCCGGCCAGGCGCGACGCCTCGGCCTCGTCCATCATCTCGCGCAGCGCGTCGCGCAGGCGGTCTTCCCAGGTGCGCACCAGCGCCGCCACCTCGCGCTCCAGATCGCGCGCGTCGGGGACGGACGCGCCCGGGCCCAGCGAGAGGTAAAAGTGCAGGCGCGCCCGGTCGCCGGCGGCCATGGCCATGATCTGGGTGCGCAGCCTGCCCCCGGCGCGCTGCGCCAGGCGCTCGCCGATGGCCTGCCGCACCTCGGCGCTGTAGCGGCCGCGGGGCAGGATCACCATCACCGCCGCTTCGCGCCGCGCCTCGTCGGCCCGCACCACCACGCGCACGTCGCCGGTGAACAGCGAGTCCAGCGCCGCCTGCACCTCCACGCCCAGCTGCTCCACGGAGGCCTCGAACAGCTCCTCCTTGGGCATGGTGTTCAGGATGGTGACGATCTCCTTGTGGTCGTGCCCGCCCTCGCGCGCGCCCGACCCCGCCAGCACCCGGTCCAGCTTGCCGCGCAGGATGGGGACCTCGTCGGCGCTGGCCGCGTAGGCCTGCGACGTGAACAGGCCCAGAAAGCGCCGCTCGCCGCGCACGCGGCCCTGCTCGTCCAGCGTCTTCAGCCCCACGTAGTCCATCCGCGCGCGGCGGTGCACCGTGGACTCGGCGTTCGACTTGGACACCGTTAGCGCCGGCCCGTGCAGCATCCGGCCGCGCTGGTGGGGGTCCATCCGGCTCACCGGCACCGGCGTGCGGTACGCGGACGACGACGTGTCGCGCAGAATGCCCAGCCCGGAGTCCGGCGCCAGCATCACCACTTCGTCTTCGCCCTCGCCGCGCACCACGTACTCGCGGTATCCCAGGAAGACGAAGTTGCCGTCCCCCAGCCAGCGAAGAAAGCGCGCCTGCTCACGGAACTCCTCGGCGCGGTCGGGAAAGCGCTCCGCGTACTCTTCCACGGTGCGGGCAAGGTCCTCCACCTGCGCCACCATCGCGCCGAAGTCGCCCGTGGCGTCCACCACGTCGCCCAGGGCGCGCTCCACCCCCTGGCGAATGGCCTCGCGGCGCGCGGGGTCGTGCACCCGCGCCACCTCGGCGTGGGTCAGCGCCTCCAGCGTCCCCTCCTGCCCGCCGATCTCCACGATCTCGCCCGCGGCGTCGCGGCGGATGCGCAGCACGGGGTACACGTACTGATGGATGGTCAGGTCCTGGCCCGCCAGGTACTCGCGGATGGAGTCCACGATGAAGGGGCGGTCGCCGATCTCGGCGCGCACCACCGTCACCCCGGCGCTCCACCCCTCTTCTTCGGGGTTGATGACCTGCGCGTTCACCTGGTCGGGGCGGGCGCGGCGCAGGAACTCCCACGCGCCCAGGGTTACGGCGGCCAGCTGGTCGGCGTCGCGCGCTTCCAGCAGGTGCCGCGGCGACTTGGCGAAAAAGGCCCGCGCGAACTCGCACAGCAGGCTGGTGTCGGCGCGCCCCAGCCCGGTGAGGTGCGCGCAAAGCTCGTCCACCGTGACGGCGTGGGCGGGCGGGGGTAGCGTAGTGCTCATGCAGCGGCTGACTCGCTCGTTTTTGCCGGGTTCGGCCGCCGGGCGGTCCGGCGGGGGCAGCAATGTAATCCGTGCCGCGGATTTTGGCACGCGGCGGAGCAAGAACCGGACGCGCCGGCCTCATCACACGGCGTCGGCAGATTGCAGGCGAAGCGGACGTGCTGTGGTTCCGAGGAAGGCGCCGGCGCGATCGTGACCGGTGCTGGATCTGCCGTGCGCCGGGCCAAGAATCTACTCCGCCGTGCTCATGGCTGGCCGCGACGTGGAAACCCGCGTCCGGTCTCCTGCCCGTGAGCGGCGCCAGCCGTGCGGCAGAGTGTTGTCCACTCTGCTGTCGACCGTCCAGCCGGGCGGTCTTTTACAGATCGCAATCGGGGTGGATGATGTGCCCCGGCGGGCCCCCGCCGCGCCACCTCGATCCCTGCCCATCCAAAAAACGCGGATCCCGTCCCCTCGCCGGCAGCATCTTCTCTACCAGGGACCGCCTGCATCCTGCCGATCCCATCCGGTCCGCGTCCGGCCGTCTCACCCGCATCCATCCAGCACTGCCCGCCTTCCCCCGACGGTTTCTGTTGCGGCCGACGAAAGCTGCCATGAGGCCGTTTTTTCCCCTCTCCGCGAGGAACGAGCGGAGAGGGGCGGGGGAGGGGCTCCGCGCAACCCGCGGCCTCGACAGGCCTCCGCCCGCGCGGGTGAGTCCCCGGCGTGCGGCAGGGGTACAGGGGTGACAGTCCGTTGCCGGCCGGCTGGACGCGAATGGAAAAGGACCCTCCCCCGCGCGCGAGGAAGGGTCCGGGATGCCGATGGGACCGGCATCGATGGGACGCGCCGGTCAGAACTTCCAGCTCACCCCGAAGACGGGCACCAGCGGCACCGTCGCCAGCGGCTGGACTCCACCCTCGCCGCTGCCCGTTTCGGAGTAGCGGTAGAAGAAGCCGTCGCGCTGGTCCAGCGCGTTGATCACGCGCAGGTACGGGGTCACCTCCGTGGCGCGCCCCGCCACCCGCGGGTTCCAGGTGCGCGAGATCTCGGCGTCCAGCCGCAGGAACGCGTTGGAAAAGGTGGAAAGGGGCGCGTCGGTTTCCAGGTCCGCGCCGCCATTCTGCGTCGACGCGGGAATGGAGCGCGTGCCCAGCGCCCGCTCCGCCACGTTGCCGAACTCCCGCGACGAAACGGGCGACCCGTACGCCACGCGCACCCCCACGACGCTGCGCCGCCACGCCATCCCGCGCACGCCGGCGCTCACCGTCTGCCGGCCCACGAAGTCGTCCGCCACTCCCGTGGCGTCCTCGGAGCTCCACGCCCAGTTGAGCGAATAGCCGAACCACCCGGTCAACCCGCCGCTGGTGCGCCGCACCCACACGTCCATACCGGAGCTGTGCGCGGTCGCGGACTCGAGCTCCACCGCCTCGGCCGTGGGAAGCCCGTGGTAGCGCTTGTAGAACCCCTCCAGCCCCAGCCGCACGCCGCCGCCCATCTCCTGGTCCAGCCCCAGCGCCAGGTGCGTGGCGCCCGCCACGCGCAGGTGCGTGGGGAGCCGCGCCGAATCGGCGAAGTTGCGCAGGGCGGAGCCGCGCGGCAGCGGCCGGGGCACGCGCACGTACTGGTGGTAGCGGCCGCCCGCCAGGGTGAGCGCCGCGGCGTCGCCCAGCAGCACCGTGGCCGAGGCGCGCGGCGCCAGGGTGGCCACGCCGCCCACCGAAAACGCGTCGGCGCGCACGCCGCCGCGCAGCAGCACGCGCGACGCGGCCTGCCAGGTGCCGTCCACGTACCCCCCCGCCGCCGACCCCGACGCCTCCTCGCGCAGCAGCGGCCGGTCCACGGGCTCTGGCTCGCTGGCCCTCTGCTGCATCCAGGTGCGCTCGAACGACGCACCGTAGCGCAGCAGCACCGGCCCGCCCGCGCGGGTGAAGTCCACCCCCGCACGCACCCGGTCGCTGCGCCCCGCCAGCTGGAACCAGCGGGTGCCGTAACGCAGCGGCAGGT
>JAHWJJ010000299.1 GCA_019348475.1 Gemmatimonadota bacterium
CCCCGGGGCGAAGTTGCCGATGGTGCTGCCCAGGAACGCGTGCAGCACGGGGTGCGGCAGCCCCGTCGGGAGGGCGAACGCGCCGGTGATGTCCGCGACCAGGGGCAGGACGTCCATGGACGGATACGCGGCGCGGATGCGGTCCGCCGTCTGGTCCAGGAACTCCGCGCTCACGTCCACCGGCACGTACACGGCGGAGGAGGACGCGGCGGCGATGGCGTCCAGGACGAGTCGCGTTTTTTCCGCACTGCCGGCGCCCAGCTCCACCAGCGCGCGCGGCGCCAGCGCCTCGATCCACCCCGGCATCCATCGCTCCAGCAGCGCCCGCTCCGTGCGCGTGAGGTAGTACTCGGGAAGACGGGTGATCTGCTCGAAGAGCCGCGAGCCGCGCTCGTCGTAGAAGAACTTTGGCGGCAGCTCCTTCTGCGCGCGCGACAGCCCCTGCGCCACCTCGCGCAGCACGGCGGCGTCGGCCACCGCGGCGCCGTGGGCCAGGTCAGTCATCGCGCGCGATCCTGAAGCCGCTGAAGATCTGGCGGCGGATGGGGTAGTCCCAGTTGCGGAACGTGTTGCGGATGGCGCCGGGGCGCGTGGCCCACGATCCGCCCCGCAGCACCTTGTAGTCCGGGCCGAAGAAGAGCTCGCTGTACTCCGGGTACGGAAACGTCTGGTAGCCCGGCCAGGGAAGAAAGTCCGACGCGGTCCACTCCCACACGTCCCCGATCATCCCGTACGCGCCCACGGGCGAAACGTTGCGCGGATACGCCCCCACCTGGGCGGTGGCGAAGGCAAGCTGGTCCAGGTTGGCGTCCAGCGGCGTCGGCGGCTCGTCCCCCCAGGGGTAGTCGCGCTTCGTCCCCGCCGACGGGTCCCAGGACGCGGCGGCCTCCCACTCCTGCTCCGTCGGCAGGCGGGCCCCGGCCCAGCGGCAGAACGCCTCGGCCTCGTACCAGCAGACGTGGCAGACGGGGCGGGCGGGGTCCACCGGCGCCTCCTCGTCCATCGACCGCGTCCACCACTCGCCGCCGCGCATTTCCCAGAACTGCGGCGCGCACAGGTTCGCCTCCTCGCGGTGCTTCCACCCCGCGTCTGACCAGAGCGTGCGCGCGCCGTATCCGCCGTCCTGGATGAACCCCGCGTATTCGCCGTTCGTGACCGGCGCCGCGCCGATGCGGAAGGGCGCCAGCTCCACCGCGTGGCGCGGGCGCTCGTTGTCGTAGGCGGCGGTGCGGTCGTCGGTGCCGATCTGGACGGTGCCGCCGGGAAAGCGCACCATCCCCTCCGCATCCGCCCGCACCGGCCGGCCCGCGGGGGGGACGATGGCGCGCGGCGCACGGTAGCGGGCGCCGTCCTCGTCCTTCAGCTGCAGCGCCTGCAGGATGGTCTCGTTGTGCTGGTACTCGTGCTGCGCCACCATCCGGTAGACGTAGCCGCCCTCCAGCAGCCGCGGATCGGCGGTGCCGGTGCCGCCCTCCACCACCCGGTCCAGTACCATCCGCCGCGCGCCCGCCAGGTGGCGCAGCGTGTCGGCCAGCCGCGGCAGGGCCAGCTCGCCTCGCACCGAGCGCGGGTTCTCGAAGGGATTGAACATCCCGGGCATCTCGCCGAACCGCACCGGCCCCTCCAGGTTCCGCACCAGCCACAGCTCTTCGAAGTGGGCGATGTGTCCCATGTCCCACACCAGCGGGCTCATCAGCCGGTCGTGCTGGTTCATCAGCTCGTCTTCGGGGACGGAGGAGATGAGCAGCAGCGTGCGCTCGCGGGCGTCCGCCAGCAGCGCCGCGACGTCGCCGGGCGGAAGGGAACCGTCGTCGGGCTGGGGCATGCGGCGCGTTGTTGGGCTTACGGTGGAGAGGCGGCGCGTGGTGAAAGCTACGCGGGTGCGTGTCACCGCGCCAAGACCGGCCGCCAGTGTAACGCAAACCGGCGGTCGCGCACAAGGTTTGTTGAGACTGGGCGCATGATCTTCGTCGCAATCCCCTCGAAACCGCCCAGGACGCCGCCCCGGATGGTGTGGCTCACCCGGAGGCACGCCGGGGTGCGGCCGACACACCCTGGGACGGGAGCGAATGGGCTCGCCGCCGCAAAGGCACGAAGTCGCCTCCGCGCCGCGAGCGCTCCCCCGGAACGAGAGTTCGCTCCCGCGTGCATCCGTCCGGCGCCGTCCACAGCGAATGACGCGTTTTAGCAGGGCTGTCGTTGCCGTTCGACCCTTCGGGGACGAAGGCGCCGCGGGACGGATGTGCAGCAGTAGCAAGCGTTTACGTTGGCCCCACCCCTTGCGCATCACGTGCGTAGCAGCTA
Source organism: Gemmatimonadota bacterium (assembly GCA_019348475.1). Taxonomy (GTDB): domain Bacteria; phylum Gemmatimonadota; class Gemmatimonadetes; order Longimicrobiales; family Longimicrobiaceae; genus Longimicrobium. The sequence goes on from JAHWJJ010000299.1 coordinate 2,305, forward strand.
GGTTAATGATCTTCGTAGGCAGCGCGAAACGTTCTTCCGGCGGCGTCCGCAACCGGACGCCCCACCCGTCGGTCCACACCCCGATCCACCGTCAAGCCGGTTTGCGCCCGCGTGGGCGCTTCTCCCCCATCCATCCGTGAGGTACTCGCCGATGAAGCTCGTGAAGTTTGCTTCGCTGGTCCTGGCCGGCACCGTTGGCCTTGCCGCGTGCTCCGACCAGACCACCGGCCCCGTGGCATCCGCCGTCCCGTCGCTGACCGAGTCCGAGTCCGCCGCCGACGCCCGCCACATCTTCGTCTTCTCCAGCTCCACCATTCCCGGCGACTTCGCCGCGCGCGTGGCCGCCGCCGGAGGCACCGTGGAAAAGGCGTTCGACGCCATCCGCATCGTTTCCGTGCAGGGCCTGACCGCCGAGGCCGCCGCGGCGCTGGGCGCCACCGCCGACGTGGCGCACTGGAACGCCGACGTCGCGATGACGCTGGGCGAGCCGGCCGGCGACATGGAAGCCGAGGCCATGGGCGAGGCGGCCCTGAACGAGGAGGCCGCCAGCGCGAGCAATCCGGCCACGGCTTCGTTCTACCCGCGGCAGTGGCACCTGCGCCAGATCGGCGCCGACAGGGCGTGGCGGGCCGGCCGCCTCGGCTCGCCGGCCGTAAAGGTGGGGATCCTGGACACCGGGCTGGACTACCGCCACCCCGACCTTGCGGGGCGCGTGGACCTGGCGCTCTCGCGCTCGTTCATGCCCGGTGACGACGCGGTGGTGCGGCGGCAGTTTCCGGGTGCGCACCTGATCGCGGACCTGCACTACCACGGCACGCACGTGGGCGCCACCGTGTCCAGCAACGCACAGGCCGCGGCGGGCGTGACCTCGCAGGTCACGCTGGTGGGGCTGAAGGTTCTGGACCGCAACGGCAACGGCAACAGCTTCGCGACGCTGAATGCGATCGTCTACGCGGCCGACGCCGGGCTGGACGTGATCAACATGAGCCTGGGGATCGCCGTTCCGCTGAAGCGCAGCCAGTACGCCTGGTTCAACGAGATGATCAACCGCGCCACCACGTACGCGCACGGCAAGGGCGTAACGGTGATCGTGGCGGCCGGCAACGAGAACATGAACCTGGACGAGCTGGGCAACGGCTTCAAGGCGTACTGCACGGCCTCGACCGTGGCCTGCATCTCCGCCACCGGACCCAGCTCGCAGAGCGGCGTGAACGGCCCGTGGGCGAACATCGACAACAAGGCCAGCTACAGCAACTTCGGGCGGGCTTACATCACCGTGGCCGCGCCGGGCGGGAACGGCTCCAGCCGGGTGACGGCTGCCTGCTCCAGCTTCAGCCTGGCGGTGCCGGTGTGCCGGACGGGCGTGTACGTTCTGGGCATCAACGGCACCAGCATGGCGGCGCCGCATGCCGCCGGGCTGGCCGCGCTGATGGTGGAGCGGTACGGCCGCAAGCCCGGGCAGGTCAAGGAAGCGCTCGGCAAGTTCTCCGACGACCTTGGGCCGGAGGGCAACGACCCGGTCTACGGCAAGGGCCGCATCAACGTGGCCCGGGCGCTGGGGCTGTAGCCCCGCACCTCGTCCACGCGTCTCCAGGGGGCGGGCCCGGTTTCCGGGCCCGCCCCCTGCGTGTTTCACAATCCCTTCCCGGGAGAGCCTGCGCGAGCGGCTGACGGCCCCACTTTCGCACTTTCGCACTTTCGCACTCCCGCACTCCCGCACTCCCGCACTCCCGCACTCCCGCACTCCCGCACTCCCGCACTTCCCCCCCCATGCAACCATCCGCGCGCGCCGCGGCACTCAAGCACGCATGAGAGCCGAACCCGCCGCGGTACCCGACCAGGCGCTCGCACAGGCGCTCCTCCTTCGGGGGGACGAACAGGCCTTTCGCGAGCTGTACACCCGGCACACGCCGCGGCTGTACCAGCTGGTGCTGCGGATCCTGGCGGGCGCGCAGCACGATGCGGAGGACGTGGTGCAGGAGACCTGGATCCGCGCCACGGAGGCGCTGGGGGGGTTCCGGTGGGAGGCGGCGTTCGGCACCTGGCTTACGGGGATCGGCATCAACGTCGCGCGGGGGCTGCTGCGCAAACAGGGGCGCTGGCAGCCGCTGGATGACGCCTCCGAGCCCTGGCGGCCGCCGCCCCGGGACGGCGAGCGCATCGACCTGGAGCGCGCGATCGCGCTGCTTCCCGCGGGATACCGGTCGGTGCTGGTGCTGCACGACGTGGAGGGCTACACGCACGACGAAATCGGCGAGCGGCTGGGGATCGCCCCCGGCACCTCCAAGAGCCAGCTCTCCCATGCACGAAGGGCGCTCCGCAGGCTGCTGGAGCCCGTGAAGGAAGAAAGCCATGAGCACGCATGACGACGGGATGGACCGGGAGATGACGCCGGAGCTGCGCAGCCGCCTGGCCGCGCTGCCGCGGGAGCGCGACCCCGGCCGGCTGCTGGAGGAGCGCACCGTCCGCGCGCTCCGCCAGCGGGGGCTGGTGGAGACGCCGGTGGCGGGCGGGCGCGTCCGCCGCCTGCGCATTGCCTGGCTGGGGGGGGCCATGGCGGCGGGCATCGCGCTGTTCGCCAGCGGAATCGCGGTGGGGCAGTGGATGGGCACGCGCGCGACGGCCCAGGTCGTCCAGGCGGTGCAGGCCCAGAACGACCGCCAGGCCGCGCTCCTGGTGCAGCAGACGGGCTCCGCCTACGTGGATGCGCTCGGGCAGCTGGCGGCGATGTCGGACAGCGGCCAGGCGGCCCCGGCCGAGGGACGCGAGGTGGCGACCAGGATCATGCGCGCCGCCGCCGACGAGCTGATTCGCATCGCCCCGGACGATCCCATCGCGGGCGCGGTGCTGGCGGGCTTTCAGCGCGCGGACTCGGCCCGCGCGACGGGTACGGGGCAGAAGCAGCGGGTGGTGTGGTTCTGAACGGCGGGATCAAGTGCCAGGGTTCAAGTGCCAAAGGTTCAAGTGCCACGGTTCAGGTGCCAGGGTTCAGGTGCCAGGGTTCAAGTGGCCGGGCACCTGAACGTGCAGGGACACGCGTCGCTTCTGACGGGCGGATGGAGGGATGAGTGCCACGGTTCAGGCACCGGGCACTTGAACCTGGACACTTGACACTTTCCGGCGGTCAAGGATCAAGTGCCACGGTTCAGGCACCGGGCACTTGAACCTGGACACTTGACACTTTCTTTCTCAAGGGACGACTCCCATGGCGTCAGGATATCGCATTTCGGCGGCCGCGCTGGTGGCGGCCTTGGTGTGCGCGGCTCCGGCGCCGGCGCAGCGGTGCGACGGCGGGCGCGGGGTCCGGGTGGCGGACCTGGGCTTCGACCACATCGGCGGGTCGATGTCCGTCTCGCACCGCGACGGCGAGCGCCCGCGCTTCGAGTTCGGTGGCGAGCCGGTGATCGGCGGGGTGCGCGGCAACGGGCCGCTGCGCGAGGGCGATGCCATCGTGGCGGTGGACGGGCACCTGATCACCACCCGGGAGGGAGGGCGGCGCTACACGGCCATCGACCCGGGGGAGCAGGTTCGGCTCTCCGTCCGCCGCTGCGGGCGCGTTAAGGTCGTAACGGTGCGGGCGGGCGTCCGCTGCATGCGCATGCCGGAAGTCCCCGCGCCCCCCGCGCCCCCGGCCGGGGCGCGCCGCCCCGGAAGTCCCCCGGCGCCCC
>JAHWJJ010000026.1 GCA_019348475.1 Gemmatimonadota bacterium
CCCTTCCCCCACGCAGTTTGTGGGGGAAGGGCCGGGGATGGGGGGCGCTCGGCGGGCCGCTCGACCTCGCCCGAGGCGAGCCCGTTGACAGGACTCGATTCCGAAACTACACTGGTTACAGTTATCTGAACCGGAGTGTCGATGTCCGCGATCAGCAGCAGGATGGCGGTGGCGGTGCACGTGCTGGCGTACCTGGCGTGGCGGCGCGACGAGCCCGTCACCTCGGAGCGCATGGCCGGCAGCGTGAACACCAACGCGGTGGTCGTGCGGCGCATCATGGGCGCGCTGCGCAACGCCGGGCTGGTGTCCGTGCAGCCGGGCGTGGGCGGCGGCGCGCAGCTGGCCCGCGAGCCCCACGACATCACTTTGCTGGACGTCTACCGCGCCGTCGAAGAGAAGGAGGAGCTGTTCGCCCTGCACTCCCAACCCTGCCGGCACTGCGACATCGGCAGCAACATTCGCCAGGTGCTGCAGGGCGTGTTCTGCCAGGCGCACCACGCCATGCAGGGCGTGCTGGGCCAGGTCACCATCGCCGACGTCTTTCGCCAGGTGCAGCAGCAGGTGCGCGGCGGCGCATGCGCGGGGGCGGCGGACAGCCTCGCCGCGGCGGGGACGCAGCACGCGTAAGGGGCGGGTCCCCGGCCGTTTTTCCGCGGCTCGATCTGCAACCGGTTCGGATACAGACCTTCCCCCACGGCGTTTGTGGGGGAACGGCCGGGGATGGGGGGGCTGGCGACCGCGAGATACCAGACCGCTCGCCGCGGGCCCTCTCCCCCGCCAGGCCTTTCGCTCGTTCCTCGCGACGGCTGGCGACCCCTCCCCCAACTGCGGGGGAGGGGTGGTGTGGAGCAGGGTTTCGTCCGCCCAGCGAAGTTCAACCTCCCCCAGGGGTTTTTGGGGGAGGTCGCGAGGCGACGAGCGGGCGGGGGCGCGGCTGGGACTGCCCACGATCGAACCACCCAGTTTGTGGGGGAAGGGCCGGGGATGGGGGGCGCCTGGCGGCCGCGAGAAACCAGGCCGCTCGCCGCGGGCCCTCTCCCCCGCCAGGCCTTTCGCTCGTTCCTCGCGACGGCTGGCGACCCCTCCCCCAACTGCGGGGGAGGGGTGGTGTGCAGCAGGGTGTCGTCCGCCCAGCGAAGTTCAACCTCCCCCAGGGGTTTTTGGGGAGGTCGCCGGGGCGACGGGCGGGAGGGGCGGGGCTGCGGCGTCCCGGACTCCAGCCCTTTGTGTATGAACATTCGTTAAGAACTGCAAATCGGAGCGGGATGGCGGGTCTTCGCATCAAATCGAACGTATTCACCCGCCGCGAGTGGCTGCTGCTGCTGGTGCTGACGGCGGTGCAGTTCTGCCACATCCTGGACTTCGTGCTCATGATGCCGCTGGCGCCCATGCTCATGCGCTCGCTGCACGTCAGCGCGCGCGAGTTCGGGCTGCTGGTGTCGGCGTACACCTTCGCGGCCGCGGCGTCGGGGCTGCTGGCGGCGGCGTTCATGGACCGCTACGACCGCAAGCGCATGCTGCTGTTCCTGCTGGCCGGGTTCGGCGTGGGTACGCTGCTGTGCGGACTGGCGGACGATTACCGGCTGCTGATGGGCGCCCGCGTGGTGGCGGGGTCGTTCGGCGGGGTGCTGGCCGGCGTGGTGTTCGCCATCGTGGGCGACTACATCCGCGCCGAGCGCCGCGGCACCGCCATGGGCGTGGTGATGGGCGGCTTCAGCGCGGCGTCCGTGCTGGGCCTCCCGTTCGGACTGGCGCTGGCGGAGCGGGGACGGTGGGAGACGCCCTTCCTGTTCCTGGCGGGGGTGACCGCCGTGGTGTTCGTCTTCGGGGCCGTGGCGCTGCCGCCCATGCGCGGCCACCTTACGGGGCGCCGCAAGGACGATCCCGCGCCCTTCGCCGAGCTGTGGCGCGTGGCGCGCGAGCCGCGGCACGTGCGGGCGTTCGCGCTGACCGTGGCCATCATGTTCTCCGCCTTCAGCGTGGTGCCCTTTTTGAGCGCCTACCTGGTGGAGAACGTGGGAATGCCGGAAACGCGGCTGGACCTGATCTACCTGGTGGGCGGGCTGGGGACCATCATCACCGGGCCCTTTCTGTGGGGCCCGCTGGCGGACCGCTTCGGGCACGCGCGCGTCTTCACCGCGGCCGCCATGCTCAGCATCATCCCCATCGCCGCCGTCACCAACCTGCCGCGCGTGTCGCTGCCCGTCATCCTGCTGGTGACCACGGGGATGATGGTGATGGCGTCCGGGCGGATGATCTCGGTGACCGCGCTGATCACCGGGGTGGTGGAGCCGCGGCGGCGGGGGAGCTTCATGACGCTGAACTCCAGCATTCAGCAGGGCGCGGCGGGGCTGGCGGCGTTCGCGGCGGGGATGATGATCGGCGGGGGCGAGGGGCGGCCGCTGACGGGGTATTCCACGGTGGGATTCGTGGCGATCGGGGCCACGCTGGTGACGCTGGCGCTGGTGCGAACGCTGCGGCAGGCGCAGCCCGCCCCGGCCTTTTCGCCCTACGAAGGGACCGGCGCTCCGCCGCTGGCCGCGCCGCTGGAGACGCCGCGCGAGCCCACGCAGGACGCGCCGCGCCGCCGCGCCGGCGACCGCCGGCGCCACCCGGCCGCCGCCGCGGAGGAGTGAGATGGGAGTGCGTGAGTGCGTGAGTGCGTGAGTGCGTGAGTGCGTGAGAGCGGAAGGCCGGGTCGGCGGGACCACCGCGCTGCTGCTGGGGGAAAGCGCCGAAACTGTGGCGATGAGGCCGCGCGACTCCAGCCCGCGCAGGCGGACTTCGCGAATTTCCAGCGGCGAATTCATTCGCTCCTGGGCCTTGCATGGAAAGACGACGTGATGGCAGACGACGCAACGAAGGCGGCGACAAAGCCGAAGCCCCTGCGCAACCCCGAGGCGTGGCGGGAGGCGAAGCGCCTGATGTGGGCGCACCGCCGCTACCTGGGCATCGGGCTGGTGCTGATGGTGGTGAGCCGGGTGGCGGGGCTGGTCCCCGCCGCCAGCTCCAAGTACCTCATCGACACCGTCCTGGCGCCGCCGGGGCGGCCGGGGCTGCTGCTGCCCCTGGCCGGCGCGGTGCTGCTGGCCACGGTGATCCAGGGCGTCACCAGCTTCGCGCTGTCGCAGGTCATCAGCGTCACGGCGCAGCACGCCATCACCAACATGCGGCGGCGGGTGCAGGCGCACATCACGCGGCTCCCCATCCGCTACTTCGACAGCACGCAGGTGGGCGTGCTGGTGTCGCGGGTGATGAACGACGCCGAGGGAATCCGCAACCTGGTGGGCACCGGCATCGTGCAGCTGGTGGGCAGCGTGTTCACGGCGACGCTGGCGCTGGTGGCGCTGCTGTACCTGAACTGGGTGCTCACCGCCGCCATCATGGTGATCCTGGCCGCCTTCGGCTTCACCATGAGCACCACCTTCAAGAAGCTGCGCCCCATCTTCCGCGAGCGCGGCGAGATCACGGCGCAGGTGAACGGGCGGCTGACGGAGACGCTGGGCGGCATTCGCGTCGTAAAGGCGTACGGCACCGAAAAGCGCGAGCAGCGCGTGTTCGCGCGCGGCGCACACGGCCTCTTCCGCAACATCGCGCGCTCCATCACCGGCATCTCCACCGTATCGTCCGTGGGCACGGTGGTGATCGGCGCGGTCTCGCTGGCGGTGATCGTCATCGGCGGGCGCGCCATCCTGAACGGCGAGATGACGCTGGGCGACCTGTTCGCCTTCGTCTTCTTTACCGGGCTGCTGGCGGCGCCGGTGATGCAGATCGCCTCCATCGGCACGCAGGTGAGCGAGGCGTTCGCGGGGCTGGACCGCATCCGCGAGGTGATGGGGATGCGGACGGAAGACCAGGAGGACCGCGACCGGGCGCCGCTGGGCCGCATCGAGGGCGACGTGCGGCTGCGGGACGTGTGGTACGAGTACAACGAGGGGCAGCCCGTGCTGCGCGGCATCGACCTGCACGTGCCGCCGGGAACCACCACTGCGCTGGTGGGGAGCAGCGGCAGCGGCAAGAGCACGCTGGTGAGCCTGGTGATGGCGTTCAATCAGCCCACCCGCGGCCAGGTGCTCATCGACGGACGCGACCTGGGCGAGCTGAAGCTGGCGGACTACCGGGCGCAGTTGGGCGTGGTGCTGCAGGAAAACTTCCTGTTCGACGGCACCGTGGCCGACAACATCCGCTTTGCCCGGCCCGACGCCACGCGCGCGGAGATCGAGGAGGTGGCGCGCGTGGCCAACGCGCACGACTTCATCAGCGACTTCGCCGAGGGGTACGACACCGTGGTGGGCGAGCGGGGGATCAAGCTGAGCGGCGGCCAGCGGCAGCGGATCGCCATTGCGCGGGCGCTCCTGGCGGACCCGCGCATCCTGATCCTGGACGAGGCCACCAGTTCGCTGGACAGCGAGAGCGAGTTCAAGATCCAGGAAGGGCTTCGCCGGCTGCGGCAGGGGCGCACCGCGTTCGTCATCGCGCACCGCCTGTCCACCATCCGCAGCGCGCACCAGATCGCGGTGCTGGAGGCCGGCCAGGTGGTGGAGCGCGGGACGCACGCGCAATTGATGGCGCTGGGCGGCCGCTACCGCGAGCTGCACGACCGCCAGTACGCGCTGGAAAGCGACCGCTTCATCAACCCCGGCGAGGACTTTACCCCCGAGCCCGACTTCGCCGCCGCGTCCGCGGGAGACGACTGAGGAAAGTGCGTTAGTGCGTTAGTGCGTTAGTGCGTTAGTGCGGGAGTGCGGCGTGCGTCGGTGCGTGGGTGCGTGGGTGCGTGGGTGCGTGGGTGCGTGGGTGCGTGGGTGCGGAATCGCGAGGTGCCGATCGCCTCCCACTTCCGCACTCCCGCACTCCCGCACTCACGCACTCACGCACTTTCGTTTTCATTGCCAGCCGGCGCGAACGGGCGTATCCTCCACCTGCCGCGGCACTGCCGCGCGCCCCGTTCCGGGACGCTTCGCGGCGCTCCCGCATTCCGGCTTCCGCGCCCCCTTCCCTCCATCGTCATGCGCACGCTCTTCATTCTCGCTGCCCTGGTCACCGCGGCGGCCGCGCTCCCCTGCCGCGGCGCGGCGCAGCCGGAGCCCCCGCGTCCCGGGCTCCCGCGCGGCGCCGATCCGAACGACTGGGAGGTGTACTTCGACGAGGGGAACCGGCTGTTCGAGCGCTTTCCGGCCCGCGCCGGCGCCGCGTTCTACTGGGCCGCGCGGCTGGACCCCACGCGCGCCGAGCCGCTGTTCGCGCAGTGGGCCGCGTTCTACGCCCGCAGCGAGGGGACGTGGCTGGCGTACCTGCAGGAGGACGCGGAGTTCATGCGCAGGCCGGACGTGATCGAGAACGAAACCCTGGTGATGCGCGCGTTCCGCCGCAACCCGTTCGTGCACCGCGGGTTCGAGGCGGCGCTCTACGCCGGGCTGGGACGGCGGCTGCGCTGGGACGGCGCCACCACCGCGTTCATGGACTACGGAAAGGGCGACTTTCGCCGGGCGGCGGACGGGTTCGGGCGGCTGGTGCGCGCGAACCCCGTCCGCAACGCCCGCTTTCGCCAGTGGCGGGCGCTCGCGTTCGTGGGGGCCGGCCAGCTGGACAGCGCGGCGGTGGAGCTGACGGAGCTGCTGGCCACGCTGCGCCGGGAAGACACGGCGGCCCTGGCGTACTACTACGAGTCCAAGGCGCTGCAGGAGTACGCGCTGGGCATGCTGCACGAGGCACGCGGCCGCCCGGCCGATGCGCGGCGCGCGTGGGAGCGGGCGCTGGAGGAGGACCTGTCCATGTACCCGGCCCGCGCGGCGCTGGGCCGCCTCTCCCTTCGCGAACGCAAGGCGGGCGAGGCGGTGGAGCACCTGACGCACGCCGTGGAGGCCGCACCCCGGGACGCGGTGATGCACTACGAGCACGGCAACGCGCTGATCGCCGGCAACCGCCGCGACGACGCCATCGCGGCGTACCAGCGCGCCATCCAGCTGGAGCCGCACTTCGCCGACCCCTACCTGCGGCTGGGGATCGCCTTCGACAACGCCGGCGAGCCGGAGAAGGCCGCGTTCGCGTACCGCGCGTACCTGGATCGTGCCCCCCGGCGGCAGGCCGCCGAGATCCGGCGCGCCCACGAACGCCTTGCCGCCCTGGCCCAGGCGCGCTGACCGTCCCCATCACCAGAACCCGCACCCGCACCCCTATGCGCACGCTGCTGCCGGCCCTGCTGGCCATCGCCGTCGCCGCCCCCGCCCTCGCGCAGGAAGACGGATTCAATCCCGTCATCCAGGTGAAGTACGCGGCGCCGCCGCGGGCCGTCTACCTGGCCGCGATGGATGCGCTGGAGGCGCGCGGAGTGACCATCCGCGCCCGGATGCTGGACCAGGCCCTGCTCACCCTGCCGGACTTCGGGAGCGCGCAGCCGGGCGCGGGTGACACGGCCACCGTCATGCTGGTCGAGATCGAGCCGGCGGGCGATTCCACGCAGATCGTCATCCAGGCCCGCCTGGTCACCGGCGACGGAAAGGTGGTGAGCAACCCGCACGACCGGTCGCTGGCGCGCGTGCTGGTCGCGGAAACGATGATCTCCGCGGCGGTGGACACGGCCATGGACGCGCTGCCGCCGGGGACCGGGGCGGCGGACCCGCGCGAGGCAACGGACGCGTACGGCTACGGGCGCGGCAACCCCATCCAGGTGGGCGGCGGCAGCGAGAGCGGCGCGGCCAACCAGCGGCGCTGGCTGGACGCGCTCCGTGGTCCGCGCGGCGAGCCCGTGCGCTACCGCCGCCTGGGGAGTTGCTGCCACTACGAGGCGAACGGGTCGCAGGGCGTCCTGGACGCGTACCAGGTTACCTACCCCGGGCTGGAGAAGCCGGTGGTGCTCTACATGGACATGTACGCGAAGTCCGCCGTCCCCCCCGCCCCGCCGGAAGGATTCACCGCCGCGCCGCCCGCCGCGCCGTCGACCGACTGACTACCGGAAGGATTGTTTTCCCGGACCCGGCCCGACGGCGAGGCAGGTTTGCGGACCGGGCTCGAATGCCAGGCAGGAGGCGAAGGACGCGAGGGGTTTCGAATCGCGGGCAACGGTACGCGTCCACTCTCCCGGGGCTTCGCTTCGCCACGTATCTTGTGCGGCGTCGTGCAGCCGCCACCATCAACCCGACCAGGGGAGCTGGGCATGTCCACCACCGCGACCACCGCCGCGCCATCGCTCCGGGAGCTGGCGCTGGGTGACCTGAACCATGAGATGAACACCACGCGCAGGCTGCTGGAGCGCGTGCCCGATGCGCACCTGGACTGGAAGCCGCACGGGAAGTCGATGACGCTGGGCGGGCTGGCGCTGCACGTGGCGACGCTGCCGTCGTGGATGACGCACACGCTGCAGAACGACTTCTTCGACATCGTCAGCGTGACCCGCAACGCGCCGCCCTCCGGCGTGCAGCAGATCCTGGACGCGTTCGAGGCAACGTCCCGGGCCCTGCGGCAGGCGCTGGACGAGGCCGGGGACGAGGCGCTCATGCGGCCCTGGCAGCTGCGGCGCGGCGAGCAGGTGCTGATGACCATGCCCAGGGCGGCGATGCTGCGCGGCTTCGGGTTGAACCACATCATCCACCACCGCGCGCAGCTCAGCGTGTACCTGCGCCTGCTGGACGTGCCGCTTCCACCCATGTACGGCCCCACCGCGGACGAGCAGCCCAGCTTCGGCTGAGCCCCCGATCGCGCGCCGCACCGTTGCGCGCCGCGCGCGAACCCGCATGTTGACCGGCCCCGGCGCGACGCATTCGCCGGGGCCGGTCGCAGTTCATCCACCGAAATGCACATGACCCAGCCGATCCGCGTCCTCTTCGTCTGCCTGGGCAACATCTGCCGCTCGCCGCTGGCGGAGGCGGTGTTCCGGCACCAGGTGCGCGAGCGCGGCCTGGAGGGCCGCATCGAGATCGACTCCGCCGGCACCAGCGGCTACCACCGCGGAAGCCCGCCGGACCGCCGCTCCAGCGAAACCGCCCGGCGCCGCGGCATCGAGCTCACCGGCCGCAGCCGCTCCGTGGTCGCGGACGACCTGAACCGCTTCGACTACGTGATCGCCATGGACGCGGAGAACGAGGGCGCGCTGCGCGACCTGCTGCGCGCGTCCGGCGGCAGTGCGCGGGTCCACCGCCTGCGCGAGTGGGACCCCCAGCCCGGCGACGGGGACGTGCCGGACCCGTACTACGGCGGCCCGCGCGGCTTCGAGGACGTGCACGACATCGTGGAGCGCGCGTCGGCGGCGTTCCTGGATCACGTGGTGCGCGAGCACGGGCTGCACGCGTGATCCCCGACGCCGTCCGCCGCGCGGTGCAGGCGCGCCTGGGACCCGTCCGCGGCGCGTCGCCGGTGTCCGGCGGGTGCGTCAACCACGGGATGCGGGTGGAGCTGGCGGACGGACCCGTGTTCGTGAAGTACAACGCCGACGCGCCGCCGGGGCTGTTCGCCGCCGAGGCACGGGGGCTGGATGCGCTCCGCGCGGCGGCGGAAGGCCTGGTGGTGCCGCGCGTCCTCGCATGGGCCGAGGCGGAGGAGGGCGCGCCGGCGTGGCTGGCGCTGGAGTGGCTGCACCCCTCGCCCCGCGCGCGGGACTTCGGGGAGCGGCTGGGGCGCGGGGTGGCGGCGCTGCACCGCGCACGGCGGGAGGACGGATGGGGATGGATGGAGGACAACTTCATCGGTCCGCTGCCGCAGGCCAACGCGCCGGCAGCCTCGTGGGAGGAGTTCTGGCGCGTCCGGCGCCTGGAGCCGCAGCTGGAGCTCGCCCGCGCCGCCGGGCGGCTGCCGGGGAAGGTGGCGGAGTGGGACCGGCTCCTGGACCAGCTGCCGGAGCTGCTGGCGCCGGCGGAGGCGGACGGGCCGTCGCTGCTGCACGGCGACCTGTGGGGGGGCAACGTGCTCGCGGCGCCGGGGGGCCCCGCGCTCGTCGACCCCGCCGTCCACCGCGGCCACCGCGAAGCCGACCTGGCGATGACGGAGCTGTTCGGCGGGTTCGGCGGCGGCTTTCATGCGGCGTACGGCGAGGCGTGGCCGCTGCAGCCGGGATACCCCGTGCGCCGGGCCGTCTACCAGCTGTGGTACCTCCTGGTCCACGTCAACCTGTTCGACGGCGGATACGGCGCGCAGACCGCCGCCGTTCTCCGCGAGGCCCTCCGCGGCTGAGTCGCACGCCGGCCAGGACGGGAGGAACGCCCGGTCGAACCTTCCCCGGGCTTGCAACCCACCAGCGCAGCAAGCGGAAATGGAGGCGCACGCACAACCTGCGCGCCGAAACCCCGGTTTCGCGCAGCCTGCTCGGCGTTGGTGACACCTGCACCTTCCCGGCATCCACCGCATCCTGGACGATTACCTGGTCCCCGGTGCCGCCGCGCGCCTGCTCGCCTCCGCGCGCGCCAGCCGTCCTGATCGCCTCACCGGCATCCCGCGATCCGCCGTCCTCCAGTCTCCGAGCCTGGCCGGGAACCAGATCGGGGGCGGGGGAGACCCCCATCGGTTTACCGCGCGCGCATCTGGCGATAGATTGTGGCCGCTTCTGCTCAACCCCTTCTCCCCATCCGCCAGATCTCCCCGATGCCGCGCAGGATCACGACGCCCGCTCTCCTGATCGTGGCCGCCCTCCTGACCGCGAGCGGCGCGCACGCACAGGCGGCGCCGCCGGCTCGGTGCGCGGCCATCCCGGACTCGCTGCCGGGCCCCACGCCACAGCAGATCGCCGAGCGCAACGAGCTGCGCGAGCAGATCCAGGCGGTGCTGCGCGCCCACGGCCAGCCCGTCCGGGGGCTGCTGATGGTCGACGTGGACAGCACTCGCCGCGGGAAGGTGCTGTTCATGGAAGCGGACCTTCCCGACACCACGCGCCGCGCGGCGATCGCGCCCGTGGCGGACTACCTGGCCACGCTCGCCGCCGGCCAGGGCTACCAGGCGCTCATCCGCATCGACGGCGAGTACCCGGCCATGACGCCCGGCCGCCTGCACTGCCGCCCCGAGCTGGCCAACCCGGACTCGCTGAGCGGGATGATGCAGGCCGTGCTCGCGCGCCATCCCGAGGCCGGCCGGCACAGGGAGGCGGTGGCCAAACGCGCGACGGTGCGGATGGTGGTCACGCGCGACGGCCGGGTGGCGTACGCCGAGGTGGAGCGCCCCACCGGCGACGCATTCCTGGACCAGAACGTAGAAGCCATCGCCATGCGCCTGCGGTTTCGCCCAGCCACCCTGGACGGAGAGCCGTTCGACGTGCGCTTTCGCTTCAACCTCACGTTCAACGTCCGCTGATCGCGCGGCGCGATTGACGGAAGCCACACCGGAGCCGACGGAGCCGGACCTCCGTTCCAGCGACATCGTCTCGTGCGGATGAGATTGACGATCAGAACGCACCGGAATCGGCCGAGGCGAACTGCGCCGGCTCGTGTCCCGGCCGGTTCTCAACCGGCCGACGGGCCGCAGCGAAGGGGGTTTTCGTCGGGGTTGTCGTTGGTCAGGTTGACGCGCAGCGTGTCGCCGGCGCGGACGCGGACGGGCTCCAGCCACGTCCACCGCTTTCCGCTCAGCGTGGTGTCGGCCCAGAGCAGGTACTGGCCGGGCGCCACGCTGTCGATGGCGAACCGCGCCTGCTCGTCCGTCGCCACGGAGCGCAGAACGAGCGGGCGCAGGACCGCCTTGCGCGCGTGCCACCCGCTCGCCCACGCCTCCGGCGGCGGCGGCGTGCCGCCGGGGCCGCGCGGCGGGCACAGCGGCGCCAGCGTGGAATCCAGCGTCTCCTCGGTCCGCAGCAGGTGCACCGGCAGCCCCGCCAGGTTCACCTGCTGGTCGATGTTCTGCGCCAGGAAGGCATCCCCCACGATGCGGCCCGGCGCCTTTTCGCCCCCGCACCCGGCCAGCAGCGCCGCGCCGGCCAGCGCCGCCGCGCGCCGCCTCATCCGTCCGCGCCCTCGGCCGCGGCCGACGCCACGGGAAAGCGGCCCGCGTACTTGCGGATCCACTCCGCGGCGGCGTCGTGCGTGCTCAACTCCCGCCCCTCCTGGTCGCGCACCTGCTGGCGGTAGCGCTCGATGGTGCACACCTGCTCCACCATCCGCGCCCGGAAGGCGTCGGTGGAGTCCAGGAATTCCACCCCCACCAGGAACGCGTCCGCCTCCGGCCGGCACCACGCCACCCGCGCCTGCGCGTGGAACGGCGGGTCCACGTCCGGGATGGCGATCTCGAGGGTCGTCCCCTCCGCCGGGCACAGCTTCGACACGAACGCCAGCCCGCCGTGGCTCACGTTGAGCCCCGTCGCCACCGCCTGCTCGCCCTGCACCGTGCGCACCTCGATGGGCACGTCCGCCGTGTGGCGGATGAACTCGCGCCGAGGGTTGTCGTCCGTCCTGGTCGCTGCTTCCACGGTCCTCGTTTCCACGGTCCTCATCCTGCGCGCTGGATTGCGCCCGGCCCGGCGATGGCAAGGTGCGGGCCTTTCTCACACGGAAAGCCGGTACCGGTCGCCGGCCGCGGCGCCGGGCGCAAAGCCCATGCGCCGCAGGTAGGCGGCGTGCTCGCGGGTGCCGGGGTCGCTCTCGATCTCGTGAAAACCGCGCGCGCGGAAGAACTCGCGCTCCTCGCGGAACAGGTATCGCCCGATCTTGAAGTCGCGGTACTGGGGGATCACGAAGTCCAGCGTGACGCACAGCCGCCCGCCCTGCTCCCGCCCGCCGATGAGCAGCCCCGCCGGCACCATGTCGCGCAGGACGAAGATCGCCAGGTCGTCCGGGGCCGGTGTGTAGGCGAACCCGGGAAGAAAGCGCCGGATCTCACGCTGGTAAAAGCTCAGGAACTGCCGCAGGTACTGCGAATCGGGCTCCACGCTGAGCAGGCGAAAGTACTCCCGCGTGCGCAGCATGCGGTACAGGTAGAACAGGTTGATGACCACGATGATCCCGTTCACCGCCGCCACCGGATAGGCCTCGATCAGCACCCCGTACACGGTGAACGCCGCCGACCCGGCCAGGTTGATGAGGCGCAGGCGCAGCAGCGAACTCATCATCAGCGAGATCGCCACCAGCGCCGACGCCACGTATCCGATCATCTCGTACAGCAGCTGCGTGTCCATCCGCTCCAGCCTGGGGCTCCGGGATTGGTCGATGCGAGCGCATCAATCCATCCCCCCGGACGCGATCCCGCAAGCCCGTATCCCGACACCGCCGCTCATGGAGCCGTGCGGCACCGAACGCATGGCGGGTGCACACGTCTGACGCATCCAGATCGGCGCGGGCCCTGTTCGCGTGCCGGGGACCGCCTTCCGGCGCGCCGGCGTTCGGTTTTCCGCTCGTCCGCCGATCCCATTGCCCCTTCGCCGCACCTGAGGGGATGATGGCTTCTGCTGCATTCCAGATGAATTCCGCCGCGATTCCGTCCAGATCGGGACAGCCGCGTTGCCGGTGTGTACGGCACGTGGCGGTGTTCGCACGCGGTCTTTTCTGGCCGCTCGGGGTGTGGATAGCTTCGCGCCCATGCCAAAATCAATCGTGTACATCGAAACCACGGTTCCCAACTTTTATTACGATCTGCGCTCCAGCGCAGCAGTGACCTCTCGCCGTTTCTGGACGTGCGAGTGGTGGGCCTCCGCGGCAGCGCGGCACGATCTCATTACGAGTGAGGAAGTGCTGCTGGAACTCTCGGCAGGAACAAGCCACCTCGTGCCACTTCGGCTCGCGCTTCTGGACCATATCCCGGTATTGCAGATTACGCCGGCGGTGATCGAAACGGCCGAGACGTACATCCGGCACAAGCTCATGCCGGGACGTCCTAGCGGTGACGCATACCATCTGGCGCTTGCGTCGCATCATGGATGTGACTTTATTCTGACCTGGAACATCAGGCACCTGGCGAATCCCAACAAGCTCGCACACGCCAGGCACATGAATCAGCGACTCGGCTTGCCGCTCCCGCAAGTCGTTACACCGCTGGACCTGCTGGGGAGGATGCGATGAACAACCCGACGGACGAGGCGTGGACCGAAGCCGACGATATCATTGAGGAGGTGCGGGAAATCCGCCGGAAGATCTCCGCCCGCTTCGATGACGACCCGGTGAAGCTGGGCGAGTTCCTCATGGAGAGCCAGAAGCGGCACGGGGATCGGCTGGTTTATCCGGGCACCCGTTCCACCGGCACCTCCACCGGTCGGGACGCAGTGCGCCGCCCGACATCGTGACGCCGCTGGAACTGCCAGGGAGGAATGATGTGTGATCCCGTGGAGGAAGCGTGGACTGAGGCTGATGACGTGATCGAGGAGGTCCGGGAGGTCCGCCGCCAGATTTCCGCCCAGTTCGATGATGACCCGGTGAAGCTCGGCGAATATCTCATGGAGAGTCAGAAGCGGCACGGTGACCGGCTGGTGGACCCGGGAGCAATGCGGAAACGGAATTCCGCTGCCTGGTGCCACTGCTGCTGGACTCCTGGTCCCGAAATTCGTGACGCCGCTGGAGCTGCCGGAGGACCTGATGTGTGATCCGATCGACGGGGAGTGGACTGCGGCCGACGACGCGATTGAGGAAGTGCGGGAGATCCGCCGGCAGATCTCCGCGCGGTTCGATCATGATCCGGTGAAGCTGGTGGCGCACTACATGGAGCGTCAGAAGCGCCATGGCGACCGGCTGGTCGATCTGGAGGGATTGCGGAAGAGGAATTCCGCTACGTCGATGCGCGCTTCAACGGCGCGGGGTGAGGCGCTGGACCGCTGGCGCGCGCGATCAAGAACCACATGGATGAACCTGCCCCAGGCCGAGTCCGCGGAGCACTGCCCCTGGCTTCGGATGCGCATGGCAAACGGCTGGTACCAGCCGAGACGTGTGAAACGGACTCGACCGCCGGCGAGCCGGTGCGGATCACCGGCCTTGCGCGCTCCATCCTCCGCGGTTATCGTTTCGGCCGCACCCGCAGGGGTGCCGCGGCGAGTTGCAGCGATTGCTCCGCGTTACAAATGTGCTAAACCGCTCGCGGGGCCTCCGCAGCGGAACGTGCTGCGAGGCCCCGTTCGTTTTGAGATGACTGGATCCCGGCCCGGGGGCAGCCCCGGGCGGCGCGAGCGCTTTGACCGACAGCTTGGCGGGCTCGCACCAGCAACGGGGAATCGCCTAAAGCGTCGCACGGGCCCGCCGTCCTGACCGACGGCGGGCCCTTTTTGCGCTATCCCACCATCCACGTACCGGGAAACCCGATGAGCACCCTCCTGTCCGAGACCGAAACCCAGGCGCCGGCCGCCGTGACCTACACGTTCACCTCCGAGTCGGTGAGCGAAGGGCACCCCGACAAGGTGTGCGACGCCATCGCCGACGCCATCCTGGACGCGCACCTGGCGCAGGACCCGGCCAGCCGCGTGGCGTGCGAGGTTCTGGTCAAGGAGAGCCACGTGGTGCTGGCCGGCGAGATCACCAGCAACGCCACGGTCGACCACGAGGCGGTGGTGCGCCAGACCATCCGCGACATCGGCTACACCGACGCGGACCAGCCCTTTCGCGCGGACGACGTCAACATCATCTCCTTCCTCTCCGCCCAGGCAGGCGAGATCGCGCAGGGGGTGAACGCGCAGACCAGCCTTTCCGGCGATCAGGGCGCGGGCGACCAGGGGATCATGTTCGGCTACGCCACCGACGAAACGCCGGAGCTGATGCCGCTCCCCATCCTGCTGGCCCACCGACTGGCCCGCGTGCTGGCCGGGCACCGCAAGGCGGGGACGGTGGAGTGGCTGCGCCCGGATAGCAAGACGCAGGTGTCCGTCGTGTACCAGGGGAACACGCCGGTGGCGGTGACGGACGTGCTGGTCAGCACCCAGCACACCCCGGAGGTGGACCGCGACACCATCCGGCACTTCGTCGCCACGACCGTGATCCCCGAGGGGCTGGACGGCTGGTACCACGACGAGCTGAAGATCATGGTGAACCCCACGGGCAGCTTCGTGCAGGGCGGACCCTCGGCGGACGCGGGCGTGACGGGGCGCAAGATCATCGTCGACACGTACGGCGGCGCGGGGCGGCACGGGGGCGGCGCGTTCAGCGGCAAGGACCCCAGCAAGGTGGACCGCAGCGGCGCGTACTTCTGCCGCTTCGTGGCGCGCGAGATCGTCAAGGCGGGGCTGGCGCGGCGCGCGGAGGTTCAGGTGGCGTACGCCATCGGCGTGGCGCAGCCGGTGTCGGTCAAGGTGGACACCTTCGGCACGGGCGACGCGGCCGCGGCGGCGGAGTTCGTCAAGACCGGCTTCGACTTTCGCCCGCGAGCCATCATCGAGCGGCTGAACCTGCTGCGGCCCATCTACAGCCAGACGACGAACTACGGGCACTTCGGCAAGCCGGAGCTCCCCTGGGAGGGGTGAGCGGAGGCGGCTGCGTCCGCGTGGCGGCAGGAGCGAGTGCAGCTTCCGCAGCACCTCTCGCACGGCGCAGCCGGGGCAGGCGATGGTCGTCAGGATCAAGTATCGCGATGCGCCCAGCTTTCGAGCGAAGTCGAAGTTGCCGCTTTCATCCGCGAACACGCTGAAGAGGCGTCCGTCGCCACGGCGTTCGATGGGTCAGCAGGGTTGGGTGATGCGCTCCAGCACGTCGTCGGCGGGGGAGCGGGAGAGGCGGGTGTAGCGCGCGAAGAAGGCGTCGGCCTCCTCCACCTCCTCCGGCGCGAACAGGGCGGGGAGCGCGGCGGCGCCGGCGAGCGCCAGATCGGCCAGATCGCGCGCCACGGCGGCGATGCGCGGGTCGCCAAGGCCGTCGCGGCCGGCCGCGTGCAGCAGCGGCGGGTCCGGCGCGCCGAGCAGCTCCGCCGCGGCGCGCAGGTTGGGCGGATGGTGGACGATGCCGGCCAGCAGCACCAGCGGCGCCGCGTACCACTCCGGCGCCACCGCGTCCGCGGACCGCACCTCGGCGAACCCCCTGGGGCGCACCTCGGGAAAGAGCGTGCTCAGGTGCGCGCGCCAGTCGGCCGGGCCGGCGCAGCCGTGCGCGTTCCACTCCGCGAACGGCCGAAAGCGGTCGCCGTCGCCCAGCAGGAGGGCGGGCGCGGCAAGGGCGAACTCCAGGTACTCCCCCACCGGGTCGTCGCAGGGAAAGCTGCCGGTGCGCCCCCCGTCCAGCTGGCGCCAGATGCGCGCGCGGTAGCTGCGGTGGCCGGTGGGCTCGCCCCGGTAAACCGGCGAGTTGGCGAAGATGGCGGTCACCCATGGCGCCATTGCGTTCAGCACGCGCCAGGCGGCCAGCGGCTCCGCGCCGAAGTCGACGCTCACCTGCATGGCCGCGGTCTGCCGCATCATCCGCGTGCCGCCGGTGCCGATCGCCTCCATGAACCGCGTCTGCCGCAGGTAGCGCCTGCCGGGAAGCTGCATGGGGACGCTCTCGATCCCGTTCCGCGGCTCCACCCCCACCGACAGCAGCTCGATCCCCGCCTCGCGCGCGGCCTGCGCCAGCGGCACGACCGTCGCGCGGAGGGAGTGGAGGAGCGCCCCGGCGGAGAAAAAGGGCGCGGCGCTCAGCTCGATCTGCCCGCCGGGCTCGTAGCTGACGATGCCGCCGTCGGGAAGCGCGAACCGGGGCACGCCGTGCTCCGACGCTTCCTCCGCCCATCCGTGCCGCGCGCCGAAGCGCCGCAGCAGCGGCAGCGTGGACGCACCTTCCGGGGCGGCGATCGGCACCTGCGCGCCCGTATCGGAGCAAACCGGGATCAGCTCCACCTCCGCGCCGATGCGCGGGGGCCCGGGCGCGCGCCCCAGCGCGAACGCGTGCGTCCGCAGGTCGTGCAGCAGGTCGGCGCGCGCGAGCACGGGGGTCACACCGGCGCGGCGAAGGTGATGGCGTACAGCCCGTCGTCGTCCGTCGCCCACCGCTCGATCGCGAGGCCGGCGGCGGCGAACATGGCCTTCACGCTGTCGCGGTCGTGCTTGGCGCTGATCTCGGTGCGGATGGTCTCGCCCGCGGCGAAGCGGAAGGTGCCGGCGCCGGGGATGCGGACGGAATGGTCGCTGGGCGAGACCAGGTGCATCTCGATCCAGTGCAACCGCGGATCATAGAACGCGCGGTGCTCCCACGCGTCCGCGTCGAAGTCCGCCCCGGTCGCGTCGTTGAGGACGCGCAGCATGTTGCGGTTGAACTCCGCCGTCACGCCGGCCGCGTCGTCGTACGCCGCTTCGATGCGCGCGCGGTCCTTGCGCAGGTCCACCCCCATCAGGAAGCGGTCGGTCGCCGCCATCCTCCCCCGCACGCGGCGGAGGAGCGCGACCGCGGGCCCC
>JAHWJJ010000300.1 GCA_019348475.1 Gemmatimonadota bacterium
CTGATTCTGAAGCCGATCACAATAGAGGGGTGTCACATATAGCGATCCGTATGGGCTCGCGCCCGATTCGGTGACTTTCTCCAGCACCGCGCTCGAGGCCAAGATTCGCCAGACGGCTAGCCGATCTCCCACAATGCTGGAGACACTGAACGACATGGAAGGAAACCCCAACGTGATCGTCAACTTCGGCGAGCGAGATCTCGACAATCCGGGACTCGTCGAATCACCCTATGTCAACCAAAATGGAAAGACGGTGATCAACGTCTGGTTCGACTTCGGCGAGATTTCCGGCTTGAATACGATCCCGGAGATTTCGCAAGGCGGGGGTGTAACCGAGGACGACGTGATCGGCCACGAGACGTACGGACATGCACAGCCACATCATGAAGGGTGGAGATGCACGGATGCCAGCGGTTGTGCTCGAGACCGCGAGAACGTTATTCGCCGCGAGCTCGGTCACCCACCAAGAGCGTTCTAGCATCGGAGGAGGTCATGAACAGATTCTCATCTCTTTTTGCCGCCATGGCGCTCGTTGTCTGCCCTGGTTTTGACTCGGGTCCAGCCACGAGCGCCGACGCGGATCTTCTCACGGGGGCGTGGTCGGTGAACCTTCGCGTGAACGAAGCAGGCAACAGCGTAACTGAGCGGGAGCACGGGGGAGAGGTTGCGTTACTCGCTGTACCAAGGTCGCGCCGGCCACTCTGGATGGTCGTCTCCGGCTTTTCGCACGCTGGCGTTTTCAGCGACGATTTTCGTGCAGTTGGCGTTACTCCGCCGGAGTGGGAGCGCATACCAGTGGCAGGGGCAAGGTTGCTGCCCGGCGACTCGGTTGAGATTGTGTTCAATGCCACCCAAGACCATGGAAACATGACCTTGCGAGGAGTGATTACGAACGACCGAATCACCGGCCGGTGGGCGGTGAGCGGCTACGTTATGGGCTTAGCGGGCACATTTACTATGATCCCGCTTCGCTGAAAAGTGCAGTGGTCCCGGAAGCTGCCTCCGACCATCGCCAGCAGCAGCTGGACGCCGGACGAGACCACGCGGCAGTACGACGCGAGCGACAACGTGTCGCGTGGATACCAGCAGGTGGGCGGGATCGGCCCATCGGCGAGCACATCTTGGTGCGCGAGGTGGAGAGCCGCAGCTTCTACGGCGCCGACGACCGGCTGCGGATGTTCCAGACCTACGACGAGCGGCGCGGGGACGCGTCCTTGGAAATGCCGCGCGCATCTCACAGGAGCGAAACGGCCAGCCTTACTCGCCATCAGGCACCCGGGAGTACGGAAATGTCGGAACTCAAGCTCGTTGTCGAGACTGATGCCCTGATCGGCCCCGATCAGGGGCGGGCGTAGGCGTGCGCGCCCTCGGTGCCCAGCCGGTCCACCGGGGTGACGGCGACCAGGTCGGCCGCGGCCGCGTCCGGCACGCGGAACCGGCGCGCGGCGCCGGGGACCACGTCCACCGTCCACACCCCGCCCCGCCGCACCCGCACGATCCACAGGAACGCCGGCTCGCCGGGCGCGGGCTCCCAGTCGACGCGGGCGCCGTCCGCATCCGGCTGGGCGAGCGTCAGCGTGGGCGCCGCGAGGGCGCGGCCCCCCAGCCACGGCGTCGCGGGCACCAGCGCCGGCTCGCGGTACGGGCCGCGCAGCAGGCGCTCGTTCAGCGAATCGGGGTTCTGCATGAACGCCTTCATGCTGAAGTGCACGTTCCCCGTCGCGCCGGGCATCCCCCGCGTCACCCACACCTGGTCCGTGATCTCCTCCGCCCGCCACTCACGCGGCACGCGGCTGGTGAAGTTGCCGGGCCACATGTGCCGGCCGTGGACGTTCTGCTCCACCCACCAGCGCAGCAGCACCGGGTAGCTCAGGTCCGGCCGCGAGATGGCCCAGTACAGCTGGGGCGTGTAGTAGTCCACCCACCCCTCGCGAATCCACTTGCGCGCGTCCGCGTACAGCTGCTCGTGCTGGTCGAAGGCGGTCCCCATCCCCCGCGGATGGTTGGGACGCCACCAGCCGAAGGGGCTGATGCCGAACCTCACCCACGGCTTTTCGCGGTGGATGCCCCGGTACAGCTCCTGGATGAGCGTGTTGACGTTCTCGCGCCGCCAGTCGGACCGCGACAGCCGGCCGCCGCCCTCCACGTACCGTCGCCAGCTGGGCTCGTCCGGAAAGTCGATCGGCTGTCGGGTGGTGGTGTCGGTTACCGGGTACGGGTAGAAGTAGTCGTCGATGTGCACGCCGTCGATGTCGTATCGGCGCACCACGTCCAGCACCACCGCCAGCGTCCGCGCGCGCACCTCCGGCTCGCCGGGGTCCATCCACAGGTACGGACCGTACTGGCGGACCAGGTCCGGGCGCACGCGGGAGATGTGCTCGGCGCTGTGCTCCGTCTTCGCGGACGGATGCCGGGCCCGGTAGGGGTTGAACCACGCATGCAGCTCCAGCCCGCGCGCGTGCGCCTGCTCCACGGCGAAGCGCAGCGGGTCGTACCCGTCATCGGGCGCGCGGCCGGCCTGGCCGGTCAGGTATTCGGACCAGGGCTCCAGGTCGGATGGATAAAGGGCGTCCGCCGCGGGGCGCACCTGCAGGATCACGGCATTCAGGTGCAGCGCCTGCGCGCGGTCCAGGATGGCGGCCAGCTCGGCGCGCTGGCTGTCCGGCGGCAGCCCCGGCCGTGAGGGCCAGTCGATGTTGTCCACCGTGGCCACCCACACGCCCCGGAACTCCCGCTGCACGGCCGGCAGCTCGTCGGGGCCGGCGTACGGGCCCGGTAAGGCGGCCGGCAGGTTCCGCGCGCATCCGCTCAGCGCGAGCAGCGCCAGCGCGGCGGCGGCGGCGCGCGCGGCCATGGACCCGCGGCAGAGGATGTGGTTCATCGACAGGACCTCGTTCAGGTGGCGCCGGCGGGGTGTCCCACCCCCGGGCCCCTTCCCCCGGCAGAGTGCGCGGGGAGCGGGGGAGAATTCGGTTCCAGTTTCGTCCCGCACGTCACGACCGCTTCCCAGGGTGTGCCGTGCACTGACAGTTCTTTCGCGCGGAGGGCGCGGAGGACACGGACGACGGCCCTATCCTCTTCTTTTCTCCGCGACCTCCGCGCCCTCCGCGTGAGGCCACCTGTGAAGCTGAATGCCCGATCCATCCGAGAATCTGGTCAACGAGCAGGGCGCTGCACCCCGTCGCCGCGCGCGAAGAGCGGGGGAATGGACACGGGAAGCCGGCCGGTGATGGCGATCTGCCCGGCAAGCGCGCGGGCGGCGGCGCGCTGGCTGGCTTCGGCGCCGCCCCAGGCCAGCAGGTACGCCGGCGCGGACGGGTAGAATCCGATCACGTACGGGCTGCCGAACGAGACCGCCACCACGCGCGCGCCGCCCGCGGAGAGCGATTCCACGAACGCGGCAAAGCCCCCGCGCGCGCCCACCGTGCCCACGTGCTCGCGCGGCTGCACGTACGCCGAGACCAGCACCACGTCCGCGGAATCCGCGAGCGTCCGAAGGCGGGCGTAGCTCTCCTGCGGCGTCTGTGGATCCACCCGGAACGATCCCACGGTGAAGCCCGATCCCCGCAGCTCGCGGTCGAACCAGCGGCCGGCCGTGAGGTCCACCGCTTCCGCGTACGTCACGGACAGCACGCGCGCGCCGGGCGCCAGCGGCACCATCCCCCGCGGGTCGCGCGCCAGGGTGAGGGACCGCTCCGCCACCGACCGCGCCAGCTCCCGGTGCGGGCGGATGCCGACGCGCTCGTCCACCGCCTCCAGCGGCACCTCGCGCGCGCGGTGCAGGCCGGCGCGCGCCTTGGTCTGCAGCACCGCGCGCACGGCGTTGTCCAGCCGCGCCTGGGGAATGCGGCCGGAGCGCACGCCCTCCACCACCGCGTCGACCGCCTCGCGCGCGTCCAGCGGCTGAAGGAGCACGTCCACGCCCGCCTCCAGCGTCCGCAGCAGCGGCTCCGTGCGCCCGTGGCGGCGGACGACGGCGCCCATGTCCATCGCGTCGCTGAAGACGATGCCGCGGAACCCCATCTCCTCCCGCAGCACGCGGGTGACGAACAACGGCGAGAGCGAGGCGGGGGGCGCGTCCGGCCCCTCCACCCCCTGGACGGAGATGTGCGCCACCATCATCCCGTCCACCCCGGCCTGCACCGCCGCGCGGAACGGCACCAGCTCCACCGTGTCCAGCCGCGCCCGGTCCGCGCGGATGGCCGCCAGGCCGATGTGCGTGTCGGCCTCGGTGTCGCCGTGCCCCGGAAAGTGCTTGCCGGCGCCCATCAGCCCCGTGTCGTGCAGGCCGCGGATGAACGCGGACGCCAGCCG
The DNA here is from genome assembly GCA_019348475.1 of Gemmatimonadota bacterium. Lineage (GTDB taxonomy): Bacteria > Gemmatimonadota > Gemmatimonadetes > Longimicrobiales > Longimicrobiaceae > Longimicrobium. The sequence goes on from JAHWJJ010000300.1 coordinate 4,315, forward strand.
CGCCACCGCGCGCGGGTCTTCGCCGAAGGAGCGCGTGTTGATGATGGGGTTCAGCGGGTTGGAGTTGACGTCCAGCACCGGCGCAAAGGTCAGGTGCACCCCCACCGCCCGGGCTTCCACGCCGGTCACCCGTCCCACCTCGCGCGCCAGCGAGTCCGAGCCGATGGCCCCCAGCGCCATCACCGGCGGAAACACGGTCCCCCCGCCGAGCGGCAGCAGGTGCGGCAGCGTGTATCCGCCGCCCAGCCGCATCCCCGGCCCGTTCTCCATGTCCGTGGTCACCAGCAGCGGCACTTTCGCGCGCCGCTGCAGCGCGTTGAGCTTGGCCGCGTAGCTGTGGGGCAGGCCGATGGAGATGACGACGCCGCCGATCCCGTCGCGCTCCACCCACTCCAGCAGCCGGTCCATCTCCGGCGAGTCCGCCGCCACGTACTCGCCGCCCATCCACGGAAACACGATCTGCCCCGCCTTCTCCCGCAGCGTCAGCGACGCCAGCGTCCGCTCCACCCAATCCCGGGCCTCCGCGTCCAGCGGCGCGTGGGCCAGCGTCGTCGGCGCGGCGGGCCCGGTGGATACGGACGCCGGGGGCGCGACTGCGGAGCCCGTGGGCGCGCAGGCGCCCGCGAGGCCGCTGATCGCGGCGAACGAGAGGAGGAATCGGCGGATGATTGGCATGCGCGCAAGGTAGGCGCCGGGTACGATGCGCGGCAACGGTGCCGCAGCCGGCCGACGCGTGCCGGTGAAGCCACGCCGGGCGAGCTCCGCGAGCCCGGGGCGGGGCTCATGGCAGTCCCAGCTGCGGGCTTTGGCCCGTGCCGTCGGGGTGGAAGGCGTCGATCCACCCGGCGATGATTCCCTGCCATCGCGGCAGTGGACGGCTCGCGCGCTCCCGCCGGGCGTATTACTTTCCCTCCCCGAACGCGACCGCAGCGACCCGCACACCGGACGAAAGCACGATGGCCGAGGCCTCCACCCTTCTGCGCACCCCGCTGCACGCCGAGCACGCCGCGCTGGGCGCCAAGCTGGTCCCGTTCGCCGGGTACGAGATGCCGGTGCAGTACCCCGCGGGGATCACCGCCGAGCACCACGCCGTGCGCCGGGCCGCCGGGCTGTTCGACGTCTCGCACATGGGCGAGTTCGAGGTGCGCGGCGACCGCGCGACGGAGTTCGTGCAGTACGTCACCACCAACGACGTGTCCAAGGTGGAGGTGGGGCAGGCGCAGTACGGCACGCTGCTGAACCACGAGGGCAAGCTGCTGGACGACCTGATCGTCTACCGCTACCCGGACCGGTGGATGCTGGTGGTCAACGGCGCCAACAAGGACAAGGACTGGCGCTGGCTGACGCAGTTCACGGGCCGCTTCGGCGTGGAGCTGGTGGACCGGACCGACGACGTCGCCCTCCTGGCGCTGCAGGGGCCCAGGGCGCAGCAGATCCTGGCGCGGCTGACGGACGCGGACCTGGACGCCATCCGCTACTACCGTTTCGCGGAGGGAACGGTGGACGGCGTTCCCGCCACCATCAGCCGCACCGGCTACACGGGCGAGGACGGGTTCGAGCTGTACGTCGCCGCGGCGGATGCGCCCCGTCTGTGGCGGCGGCTGCTGGAGGCGGGGAAGGACGACGGGCTGCTCCCCGCCGGCCTGG
>JAHWJJ010000301.1 GCA_019348475.1 Gemmatimonadota bacterium
TGGCTGATGGACCAGGCGCGGGTGGTGGGCGTGGGGAACATCTACGCCAGCGAGGCGCTGTTCCGCGCGGGGGTGGACCCGCGGCGGCCGGCCAACACCCTGGCTCCGGACGAGCTGGCGCGCGTGCGCGACGGAGTGCGGCAGGTGCTGGCCGAGGCCATCGAGCACCGCGGCACCACCTTTCTGGACTACCGCGACGCCAGCGGGGAGGAGGGCGCGTTCGCGGCACGGCTCAAGGTGTACGACCGCGAGGGACAGCCGTGTGCGGCGTGCGGCGGGACGGTCCAGCGCGTGGTCCAGGGGGGCCGCTCCACGTTCTTCTGCCCATCGTGTCAGCGCTAGAGGAGCGCCGCAGCCCAGTTTTGCGCCACCGCGCGCATCAAATGTCTGTTTTTTTTTCGCCAGGTACATTATTATTCTCAGCATCTCGCTCCGTTCATCGACCCGCCCCCTGCGCTCCTCCGACCTGCCCATACCATGCAAGCACGAAAGTTCCGCGTTCCGCAGCGTAAGACCCAGCGCCGCTGGCGCGTGCCCCCCGCGCTCAAGCGCGGCGACGAGATCTTCGAGGGCCTTGGCGTGCTGGACGAGGTGTCCGGCGAGCGGGGGCTGGTGCTGTGGCAGTCGCTTCGCGATGCGCTTCTCTGGGCCGACGCGCGGGAAGACGAGCGCGCGGCGCTCTTCTCGGCCGACGCCGAACGCGCGCGCATGGCCATGATCATGGCGGCGCAGCCGCCGGCGGCGGTGGAAGAGCCCATGTCGGTGCTGGCGCGGATGCTGGGCGAGCCGGCGCGCATCCCCGAGGAGGTGGTGGCGCTGGCGTGCCGGCGCATTTCGCAGTGGTCGGACCAGGAGGGGCTGCTGGCAACGGCGCTGGCGTTCGCACAGGCCGCCGCCACCGTCACCCCCGGCGACGCGGGCGCGGCGTTCGCGGTGGGCAAGCTGGCCCGCCGCCGCGCCGAGTACGCGCGCGCCGAAACCTGGTTCCGGCGCACCGTCGCGCTGGCGCGGCAGATCGGCGATTGGGCTACGTACGCGCAGGCGTTCATCGGACTGGGCAACCTGTACATGCAGCGGGGCAACCTTCCCGGCGCCCGCCGCTTCCTGGTGCGCGCCGTACGCGCGGCGCAGCGCAACAGCCTGCACGCCATCGAGGGTTCGGCGCTGCACGACCTGTTCGGGGTAGCCGTCGAGGCGGGGCGTACGGACGACGCGCGGGAACTCGCTCGCGCTGCCTTCAACGCGTACGGCCCCAACAGTCCGGCGCTGCCTCGCCTGGCCCAGGACGTTGCGTACTGGTGGATTACGGAGGGGTACTTCGCGCGCGCCCTCCCCGTCCTGCGGTCCGTCCTGCCCCACCACCCTCAGCCGTTCGACCGCCTGACCGTTCTCGGAAACGTCGCGCGCGCGGCGGGCGCCCTCGGCGATCGCGAGACCTTCCGGGACGCCTGGGACGAGTGCCACGACCTCCTCGACAGTTCCGCTGTAGATGAACGTGCCGCGCAGGGTCTGCTGGACCTCGCCCACGGCGCCGCCAGCCTTTCGTTGTGGGACAAGGCTGAGCTTGCCGCGCGTGAGGCACTCGACATCGGCTCCCGACGCTCGCAGGCCAAGATCCGGCTCACCGCCGAGGCGCTGATCGAATCGGTGCGCCACCACCGGGCGCTGGAAGTACACAGGCGCGTCGCCCAGCCCGAGGCGGCCGCTGCTGCAGAAGCAGAGTTCGCCCAGGAACTCGTTCGCTCTCTGGAGACCGCCGGGCCTGCAGCCTGAAGTACCTGGCGCCATTCCGAAGGGGGGCGGCCATTCGGCCGCGCCCCCTTCTTCTCTTTGTCCCTCTGCGGGGGCTCCGCCCGGAGCCGCCGTCAGGAGTTCACGGGCGCAGCCTCGGGGCCAGCGGCACGGCGCGTAAAGACGCTCGCGATCAGCGCCCGACGCCAGATCCCACCAGGCCGCTGTCGTCCGCGGCGGTCACTGTGCTGGTGCTCGTCGTATCGGAGGCGGTTCCGCGGTGCGCGGATGCCGGCGCACGGAGCGCGGCATCGGGGGCGGTGACGTCGCCAGTGCAGGCGGAGGCGGCCAGGGTGAGGGCCGCGGCGATCAGCAGGCGCTCGATCTTCATGGGTTCTCTCCATTGGGGGGGCAAACGGGCCGGGATCTCCTGAGGAAGATAATGCGGCAGGATGCATTTGACCACGCCTTGGTTACAAGTTAACGCTCCCTTCGAGACCTTGCGCCACCGCACTTCCCGCCACCACCCTGCACGCATTTCGGTCCCCGGGATACCGAGGGCGCATTCCGGACGAAGCAGATTAACCTTTCCCGACGATACTGACAGACAAACCGCCAGTTTCTCCTGCACCGGCGGCGCCACCACCACCGCGCGCCGGTGCCGGCGGCGGATCACCGCCCTTGTCGATTGCGGCCACGGCGCCGTAGCTTGCCCCCTGCTTCGGCTTTTCTTCACGCCGCGCCTCCCTGCTCTTGAGGTTCAGCCCCATCCATCCGCTTCGCGCGCTCGCGCGGGAGGCCCGCAACGTCCCCGGCGTCTACCGCATGCTGGCGGCGGACGGCGAAGTGCTGTACGTGGGCAAGTCCAAGAGCCTGCGCACGCGCCTGCTGTCGTACTTTCGCGCGCGCCGGGGTGACAAGCAGCACCGCATCATCCACGAATCGCACACGCTGGAGTGGGACTACGAGCCCAGCGAGTTCGCCGCGCTGCTGCGGGAGCTGCAGATGATCAAGCGGTTCCGGCCGCGGATGAACGTGCAGCACAGGCGCGACGGCCGGTACTCGTTCCTGAAGCTGGCGCCGGGAAAGGCGCCGCGGCTGTTCGTGGTGACCGCCGTTTCCGACGACGCGGCGGCGTACTACGGCCCGTTTCGCGGCGGCAAGCGCATCCAGGAGGCGGTGCGCGAGCTGAACGACCTGCTGGGGCTGCGTGACTGCCCGCAGGCCATGCCCATCCGCTTTGCCGACCAGCCGGACCTGTTCTCGTTTCAGCACGTTCCCCGCTGCCACCGCGCCGAGCTGCGGCTGTGCCTGGGGCCGTGCGCCGCCCGGTGCAGCGAGGGCGAGTACAACGGGCGGGTGGAGCTTGCGAAGGCGTTTCTGAACGGACACGCCGACGAGCCGGTGCGTTGGCTGGAGCAGCGCATGAACGCGGCGGCGGACCGCTGGGAGTTCGAGTACGCCGGCCTGCTGCGCGACCGGTTGCACCGGCTGCAGCACCTGCGCGACGAGTTCGCCCGGCTGCGCGAGGCGCTGGACGGGCTGACCTTCGTCTACCGCGTGGACGGCGTGGACGGTGACGACCGCATCTACCTGGTGCGCCGCGGCACCGTGCGGGCCACGCTGGCGGTGCCGCGGACCGAGGCGGAGCGGCGCCGCCTGTCGCGGCTTTGCGACGAGCACTTCGGCCGGCCGGAGCACGGCGGTGCGCTGGTGCAGCGGCACCAGGTAGACGAGATCCTGCTGCTGGCGCGCTGGTTCCGCGCGCGCCCGCAGGAGATGGCGAACACCACGCCCCCCGCCCGCCTGGAGGCCCTGCCGCTGACCGCCTGACCCCGCGGCACAGCCGTTGCGCCCGCCCCGCGCATCCGGGGCACGCTCCCCCACGCCGCAGACCCACGACGGAGCCGTTGATGCGGAACTCCTTCCGCTTTCCCGTTCTGATTCCCCTGCTCGCCCTTGCGCTGACCGCCTGCGGGCGCGGCGGCGGCGACGCCCGCGCCGATGCCGACTCCGCCCAGGTGGTCGACAGCGCCCGGATCGTCTACGGCGCCACCGGCGCGGACAACGTGCGGGTGGTGCCGGTGGAGATCGAGGTTCCCGGTCTTCCCGCCGGGTGGGAGGGGATCAGGATCGCCGCCCTTTCCGACTTTCACCTGGGACTGTGGGAGGGGAACACGGCCACGGCGCGCGCGGCGGTGGAGCGGGCGGTGGCGGAGCGGCCGGACGCGTTCGTGCTGCTGGGCGACTACGTGGCGCGCGGAGAGGACTACGCCGCGCTGGACCAGGTGCTGGCGCCGCTGCGCGGAAAGCCGGTGTTCGCGGTGCTGGGCGACCGCGACGTCCAGGAGCGGTCGGAGAAGCCCGACAGCGGCGCCATCCGAATCCGCGAGGCGCTGCGCCGCAACGGCGTGCAGGTGCTGGAGAACCGGCGCGCGCCCCTGGTGCGGCGCAGCGACACGGCGTACATCGCGGGGATCGATCCGTACACGGCGCGGCGGCCGGACTGGCGGCGCGCCGAGATCTTCGGCGGCATTCCGGGCGGGGGCAAGACGCCGCTGGTGCTGGCCCACATGCCCGTGGCCGCGGTCACCCTGCCCACGGACAAGTACCCGGCCGTGGTGGCCGGCCACACCTTCTGCGGTCAGGTGGAGGTGCCGGGGACGCCCCGGCTCAGCTGGCTGAACTCCGAGGTGTTTCCCGGCACGGAGAACCCCGCCTCCACCCGCATCTACCGCATTCGGGGGAGCACGGTCTTCGTCACCTGCGGCGTGGGGTTCGGCTACGTGCCCGTGCGCTTTGGCGCGCCGCCGGAGGTGGCGCTGATCACGCTGCGCGGCGTGGGGGGAGACGATGAGGAGGCGGACTCGGCGCAGGCGCCGGCCGGGGTGAACGTCGATTCGCTCATCCAGACCTTTACCCCCGACACCTCCGCGCGCCGCGACACCGCCGGCGGCCGCTGACCCCACCCCTGCCCAGTCCGGCGCCGCAACTGAAGCCCCGCCCTCCTGCGGGGCTTTCCGCTTTTTGGGCGGCAAGCGAAGCAATCCGCGGATCGCGCCAGCCCCCGGAGAAAGCCCGACATTCTGCCGCTCACCCGTCCACTCCCTCACCCCCTCACCCGTTCACCCCTTCACCCGTTCACCCCTTCACCCGCTCACTCCGTCAGCCGGTCCTCCGGGTCCTCGTCGAAGTAGTCCAGCTGGTCCACGGGCATGATCACGGCCGAGAGCAGGTTCATCAGGTGCGCCACCACGCGCTTGAGGTAGCGGTACGCCAGCGCGCGCCCCACCCCCTGCGGCGCCTGGTCTTCGCCCCGCACCAGCGCCGACACGCACTCGTCGAACCGGCGCAGCATCTCGTCGCCCCGGCCGCGCAGCTCGCGGCCGCGGCGGATGTCGTCGCGGTTGAACACCTCGCCGGCGGAGATGATGAACGTCGACACCTCCTCCGCCGTCCGGCGCCACTCCGCCTCGTCCGGCACGCCCCTGAGGGTGGCCCCGTCGCGGGCCAGGTCCAGCAGGTTCTTGGCGTAGTCGCCCACCCGCTCGATGTCCTTGACCACGGACATGTACACCAGCACGGAAGGGCTGTCGATGCCGCCGAAGACGCTGGAGTGCACCACCAGCTCCCGGCGGATCTCGCGCTCCAGCCGGTTCACCTTCTGGTCGACGGACCGCACCTCGGCGTTCACGTCCGCCGCCGCCGCGTCCCCCAGCAGGGCGGCCATCGACAGGTCGAACTCGCGCCGGTCCAGCTCCAGCATGGCCCGCACCTTCTCCTGCACCCGCTCCAGCGGCTCGTTCCCTGCGCCGCGCAGAAACCTGAAGATCATGGTCGCACTCCTACTGGATCAGAAAAACGCCGAGCAGCGGCAGCACCAGGAACACCACCACCACGTACCCAAACACCAGCCGGTGCCGCCGCGCAGCCGCCTCCGCCAGCATCTCGGCCATGCGCACGGGCACCATCCGCACCAGCGGCACCGGGTAGACGAGGGCCAGGGCCACCACGTTGAACAGCGTGTGCACCAGCGCGATGGTCAGCCCCTCGGGCCGCAGCACCGCGAGCGACGCGATCAGCGCCGTGATGGTGGTACCGACGTTGGCGCCCAGCGTGATGGGGTAGGCGCTCCGCAGCGTCAGCATTCCCGCGGCCACCAGCGGCACCAGGATGGAGGTGGTGATGGAGGACGACTGCACCGCCACCGT
>JAHWJJ010000027.1 GCA_019348475.1 Gemmatimonadota bacterium
ATGGAACCGGCGTCCGGGGTCCCCGCCGCACCCAGCCGGGTGCCGGTGCCGGGCGTGTTGTCGATCCCCGCCGTGTCGATCATCCCCGAGCCGCCCGCCACCCCGCCCGAGGCGACGGTGCCGCGGCGGGCGGAAAAGCTCTCGCGCACCGAGGTCTCGAAGTCGCGCGTCAGCGGCCCCTGGTCGTACGACGGCACCGCGCGCAGGTCGGACGAGGCGAGCGCGTCCACCGTCACGCAGTCGCGGTCCTCCTGCAGTCGCGCATAGCCGATGGGGATGAGCACGTGCCGGTCGGGTCCGCCCGCCGTCATCGCCTCGTCCACGTCCACGTCCAGGTAACGCACCTTCATGGCCGCGGTGTCCACCAGCAACTCGTCCACCTCGCCGATCTTGCGGCCATCGGACGCCAGCACCTCCCACCCCCGCACGTCCGGCTCGCCCTCGGCCACCTTGAAGTCGTCCAGCTGGCCAAGCGGAACCACCCGGTCCATGTCGTTGTTCGCCATTGGGGCTCTCCGTGTGCGGTGCGGCCGATGTCCCGGTGCCGCAACAACATCGGCGCGCGGATGTCGGACTCTGTGAGCGCCACCGGGAGCCGGGGGCACGGTGCAACCCGCGTTCCAGCCGACGGACGCGGGCGAGGGAGGAGGCCACGCCGATCCGGAGTCCCTCAACCCTTGACAAACATTGTGCACGGGAGTACGATTCCGCCGTTGCGCTGCCCACGCGGGATCGAGCAGCACCCACCCCGTCCAGGAGTCCGACCCATGCAGGGCACCCTCAGCGGCACCAGCGGCGTGCTGGAGCGCGCCGACGTCCTTTCCGAAGACGAACTCGACAGTCTTCCCGTCGGGATGATCCAGCTGAACCGCGACGGCACCGTCCTCAAGTTCAACCAGACGGAGAGCAGCCTGGCGCGAATGGCCAGGGACGAGGCGCTGGGCAAGAGCTTTTTCGACGAAGTGGCGCCGTGCACAAAGGTAAAGGGGTTCTACGGCCGCTTTCTGGAGGGGGTGGAGAACCGAAAGCTGCACACCGTCTTTCCGTACGAATTCCGCTTTCGCGACGGCCGGCAGAAGAAGGTGATGATCTCGATGTTCTACAGCGGGAGCACCGAGACGGTGTGGGTGCTGGTGCAGCGCCCGGAGTCCTGACCGCGCGGCGGAACGCGGCGTGAAGCGCGAAACGGGGGCGCGGCCGGTGCATCGGCCACGCCCCCGGTGCGTGGAACGGCAAACGAACGAGAGAGGCAGGACTGCGGATGGGGAAGCGGGAGTGGCCGCGGCGGCTGGGGTTCGCGGTAAAGGTGGCGGGGCGCGATGGATTGAAGAGCAACGACGCGCGGCGGTGGCGGTCCGGACCGCACCTGCGCGTGTCGATGGAGTACCTGCGCGAGATCCTGGACTACCTGGACCAGATCGACGTGCGGATGTACCGCATCTCGTCGGACTTCGTGCCCTACTGCACCCACCCGGACCTGCCGCAGTTCCACGGCCAGATCGGCGAGTGCCGCGGCGGCCTGGCGGAGCTGGGGCGCACCGCCCGCGAGCGCGGCATCCGCTTGTCGCTGCACCCGTCGCAGTACGTGCTCCTTTCGGCGCGGGACCCGGCCATCAACGCCAGGGGGATCCGGGACGTCGACGCGCAGGCGGAGTTGCTGGACGCCATGGAGCAGGGGCCCGAGGCCGTGGTCATCCTGCACCTGGGCGGGGCGTACGGCGACAAGGAATCGGCCATGCAGCGCTTCGTCGAAAACTTTCCGCGCCTGTCCGAGGCCGGCCGCCGCCGCCTGGTCATCGAGAACGACGAGACGCTGTACACGGTGCAGGACTGCCTGCGCGTGCACCAGGCCATCGGGGTGCCGGTGGTGTTCGACCACCAGCACCACCTGCTGAACCCCGGCACCCTCGTCCTCGGCGACGCCTGCCGCGCCGCCCTGGGCACCTGGCCCGTGGGGGTGGCACCCAAGGTGCACTTTTCCTCTCCGAAGCTCGATTCGCGGATGGTGACGCGCGGCAGGAAGGAGGTTCCCGCGCCGCCCCTCCTTTCCCAGCACGCCGACTACGTGCACCCGTGGGAGTTCGCCGCGTTTCTGCGCGAGGCGGGCCCCGCCCCGTTCGACGTGATGCTGGAAGCCAAGATGAAGGACCGCGCCGTCCTCAAGCTCCGCGACGACCTGACCCGGCTGGGACTGTGGTGATGGTGCGCGTCCCGATCCAGCCTCTGCGCTGAGTCAGCACAGCGGGCGTTCAGCGGCGCCAGCGTTTCCGATGGCGCCGCCTCGAATTCCCGCGAAGAGATCAGGACGACAGCGCGGGGGCGGGGGCGTAGAATGGGGCCATGATCATGATGACGCACGAGTGGATGCTGGAGCGGTTCTACGCCCGCGACCCCGCCAGCAACGGCAGGTTCGTCACCGGCGTGCTCACGACGGGCATCTACTGCCTCCCCTCGTGCACCGCGCGCAAGCCGCTGCCGCAGAACGTGCGCTTCTTCGGGACGGAGGATGAAGCACGCTCCGCCGGCCTGCGCCCCTGCCGCCGCTGCCGGCCGGACCACTTCTACCAGCAGTACGATCCCGACATCCACCTGCTGCAGACGCTCGCCGCCGACGTCCGCCGCAGCCCCTCCGCCTTCGCCGACGCGGCGGCGCTGGTCGCCGCCTCCGGCATCGGCACCACAAAGCTGAACGCGCTGTTCCGCCGGCACTTTCATGCGACGCCCGCCGCGTTCCTGGCGCGCGAGCGGGTGGCCGCGGCCTCACGCTCCCTGGCCGCCGGCGCGACGGTCACGGAGGCCGCGTACGCGGCGGGGTTCGAGAGCCTTTCCGCCTTCCACCTCAACTTCCGGCGCCTGACGGGGCTCACGCCCGGCGAGTACCGCGCGCTCGGCGCATCGCCGTCGTTCGCGGTCGCGCTGCCGGAGGGGTTTCGCGCGGACGCGGTGCTCGCCTACCAGGGGCGCGACCCCGCGAGCGTCGTCGAGCGCGTCCGCGGCAGCGAGCTGACGAAGGCCATTCGGCTGGGGGACGGGCCAGCGGTGCTCCGGATGCGGTTCGACGCGGATTCCGCCGTGTGCGCGGTGGATGCGGCCGGGCCGCTCGGCGCCGGGCAGATGCGCGAGGCGCACGCCACGGCCGTGCGGATGCTGAACCTGCCGTGCGATCCCTCCGCCTTCGAGCGGCAGGTGGCGCGGCAGCCGGAGCTGGCGCCGCTGATCGCTCCGCGCCGCGGAATGCGCATCCCGCTCACGGCGACCCCGTGGGAGTGTCTGGTGTGGACGATCGTCGGCCAGCAGGTGAACCTGCCGTTCGCGTACGCGCTGCGGACCACGGTCGCGGAGCTGGCGGGCGAGGCGGTGGGCGGCGGCCTGCACGCGCATCCCACGCCGGAGGCCGTCGCGGCGCTGGACTACGCGGACCTGACCAGCCGCCGCTTCTCGCGCCGTAAGGCGGAGTACCTGATCGACCTCGCGCGGATGATCGCGGGCGGGGAGCTGCGGATCGACGCGGAGCGGGAGATGGCGACGGCGGTGGAGCGGCGGATGCTGGACGTGCGCGGGCTGGGACCCTGGTCCGTGCAGTACTTTCTGATGCGCGGCTGCGGATTCGCCGACTGCGTGCCCGTGGGCGACGCGGGGCTGACGGCGGCGCTGCAGCGCTGCCATGACCTGGATCACCGCCCCGGGCCGGCGGAAACGCGCGACCTGATGGAGCCGTTCGCCCCGTTCCGCAGCCTGGGGACGTTTCACCTCTGGAGCAGCCTGGGAGACCCGCAATGAACGCCTTCGCCCACACGCTGGACTCGCCGATCGGGCCGCTGACCGTGATGGTGGATGCGGGCGGTGCGCTGACGCACGTCCTCTTTGCCCACCAGGCCCCGCCGGCGGAGGTGGCATGGGATGCGGAGCGGTGTGCCGCGGCCGCCACGCAGCTGCGCGAGTACTTCGCGGGCGAGCGTACGGAGTTCGACCTGCCGCTGGCGCCCGCGGGGAGCGACTTTCAGCGCCGCGTGTGGGATGCGCTGCGCCGCATCGGACACGGCGAGACGGTGGACTACGGCGGCCTGGGCGCGCGGATCGGCCGCCCCGGCGCCGCGCGCGCGGTGGGCCGTGCCAACGCGACGAACCCCATCCCCATCGTCATCCCCTGCCACCGCGTGATCGGGGCGGATGGGACGCTGACGGGCTACGCGGGCGGGCTGGATGCCAAGCTGGCGCTGCTGCGGCTGGAGGGATGCGAGGTGTGCGATGGCCGCATCGCGCGCGCCGCGGCGGCGCAGGACAGCCGGAACGGCCTGGGAGGTTGCTGGCAGGTCTTGCCGAACACACGGCAACCCACGACGGAGGAAACCGCAGTTCAACCTCCCCCAGGTTTTTTTGGGGGAGGTGCGAGCCTAAGCGAGCGGAGGGGGCGCGGCGCGGAGCCGGCCATGGCCGCTGAAAGTCGGCGCATCGAGTCTCCCTCCCCCGCGGGGTTTGCGGGGGAGGGTTGGGGAGGGAGGCGCCCGCGGAGCGGCGGCTGTAAACGCCTGCCCGCGCCGAGGCTCACTCAACCCGGTTCAAAAAATCCAGCCGGATCATGCGCGTGCCGTGGCCCTCGAAGTCCACCTCGGCCCTGTCGCCGGTGACGGCGAGCACCAGCCCCTCGCCGAAGGTGCCGTGCGCCACCTCGTCGCCGACGCACAGCGCGGCGCCGTCCTCCTCGGCCGGCGCGGCGTCTGAGGCGCCATCGTCCATCATCGCGATGGCGGGGGCGTCGGCGGCGGCGGTCATCCCCTCCACCCGCGGCGCCACGCAGTTGTCGCAGTGGCCGCAGGTCCACTCCTCCGGCCGCTCCTCGCCAAAGTACTCCAGGATCATCCGCGTGCGGCACTTCGCGGTGCGGCAGTAGCGGATCATCTCCTCCAGCTTTACCCGGTCCTGCGCGCGGCGCGACTCGTAGTCCTGCAGCTCGCGGCTCAGGTCCGCGGCGGCCACGTCGGGCGCCAGCCGCTCCCACAGGCCGCCGCGGTGCTCGCGCACCATCCCGTGCCGCTTGAGCAGCGTAAGGACGATGCGCGCCTTGCGCCGCGGCACCTCGGCCATCTCGGCGATCTCGTCCAGCGGGCGCTTTTCCTCCAGCGGCATGCGGTTGACGATGCGCGCCGTGGCGATGGCCTCGTCCAGGTCGGGGTACTTGCCGCCCAGGAAGTAGCCCTGGACGCCGCGGTCCTCCTCCCGGTACAGCACCACGCACCGCGACGGCTCGCCGTCCCGACCGGCGCGCCCGGCCTCCTGGTAGTACGACTCCATGCTCCCGGGAAAGTGGTAGTGGACGATGAAGCGGATGTCGGGCTTGTCGATCCCCAGCCCGAAGGCGTTCGTCGCGACCACCGCCTTCACCTGGCCCGACATGAAGCGGTCCTGCGCCTGGTGCCGCTCCTTCGCGCCCAGCTTGCCGTGGTACAGCGCCAGGTCGTGCTTCTTCCCGAACTCTTCGTGGATGCGCTCCGCCTCCTTGACCGTCGCCACGTAGACGATGCCGGTCCCCTCGGCGCGGCGGAGGATCTGCTCCAGCGCGGCGTCCTTCTGCGACTCGTTGACGGTCGGCTGGACTTCCAGGAACAGGTTGGGGCGGATGAGCTCGCCCACCCAGGTGAACGGGTCGCGCATCCGCAGCTGGTGGATGATGTCGTCGCGCACCTGGGGCGACGCCGTGGCCGTGAGCGCCAGCACCGGCGGCCGCCCCAGCCGCTCGGCAATGGCGCCCAGCATCATGTAGTCGGGGCGAAAGTCGTGGCCCCACTGGCTCACGCAGTGCGCCTCGTCCACCACGAACAGCGACACCTGGCGGTCCATCAGCAGCTCGAAGAACTCGCGGTCGCGAAAGCGCTCGGGGGTCAGGTACAGGATCTTGCCGTCGCCGCTCTCCACCGCCTCCTGCGCCTCGCGCTTGTCCGCGGCCGACTGCGCGGAGTTGATGGTCCACGCGTCCACCCCCAGCTCGTCCAGCTTGTCCGTCTGGTCCTTCATCAGCGCGATGAGGGGGCTGACGACGACCGTGAGCCCCGGCAGCAGCAGCGCCGGCAGCTGATAGATGAGCGACTTGCCGGCCCCGGTGGGCAGCACGACGAGCGCGTCGCGCCCGGCCAGCGCCGCGCGGATGGTCTCCTCCTGCCCCGCCCGGAACTCGTCCAGCGAGAAGTGCTCGCGGAGGAACGGAAGCAGGTTTGCGTTCGCGTCGGCCGGCGGCGCAGCGATGGGCAATTGCGGGAACTCGGGTCGGGAGAGAAGGCGATTCGGTACGCGCGTATCCGGGGGCAATCTCCAGACCACTGGCCCCGCCAGCGGACGCGAAGATCCCCGGCCGGCGGCAGCCGGGACGTGGGTGATTGGCCGCCTCACCGTGAGGCACTGCCCTTGCAGAGGACCGGCCCCCGAAGTCGCCAAATTGGCTGATGTGGTGGGCGAGTCTCTACACGGAGATGAGAGTGATGAACGCAGTAAATCGCAAGTTCACGGTGGCGCTGGCGGCGCTCACCGTCAGCACCGGGATGACCGGGTGCGCGTCGATGAACAACACCGAGCGCGGCGCCGCGACGGGCGCCGGCGTGGGCGGCGCCATCGGCGCCGTGGTCGGGCGGCAGACGGGGAACACGGCCCGCGGCGCCATCATCGGCGCGGTGGTGGGCGGCGCGGCCGGCGCGGTGATCGGCCGGCGGATGGACCAGCAGGCGCAGGAGCTGGAGCAGAACCTTCCCGCGGCCGAGGTGGAGCGCGTGGGCGAGGGGATCGCGGTGACGTTCGAGAGCGGCGTGCTGTTCCCGCACAACAGCGACCAGATCCTTCCCGCCGGACGCGAGAACCTGCGCCAGCTGGCCAACAGCCTGCGCAACTACCCGGGCACCACCGTCCTCATCGTGGGCCACACCGACTCCACGGGCTCGGACGAGTACAACATGGGCCTCTCGTACCGCCGGGCGGAGTCGGCGCGGCAGCTGCTGGCCGCGCAGGGCATCGAGCCCAGCCGCGTGCGCGTGGAAGGCCGCGGCGAGTCGGAGCCGGTGGCCGACAACAGCACCGAGGCCGGGCGCCAGCGGAACCGCCGCGTGGAGGTCGCCATCTTCGCGAGCGAGGAGTACCGCCAGCAGATCCTGCGCGAGAACCGCCAGTAAGCGGCTCAGCTTCCGCGCGGACGGACCGCCCCGGCGCCTTTGTGGTGCCGGGGCGGTTTTCGCGTTCGGGCCGGGACCGGCAGGTTCACGCGGAGGACGCGGAGGAAAAAAGAGAGGACGCGGAGGCGCACGGAGGGAGCCCGGCGCGTGACGAGCCACGAGGAGGAGCGAGCCGATTCCTCAGTCGCGCGCAGGCTTCATCGACGTCGGCCTTCACGGGCGGGCGGCCAGGATCTCCAGGAGCAGGCGCGCGGCAAGGCGGGCGGTGCGGCCGTCCGGATCGTACGGCGGCGAGGTTTCCATGATGTCGGCGGCCACCAGGCGCCCGTCCGCGGCGACGGTGCGCACCACGTCGATCATCTCCCGAGCGGACAACCCGCCGGTGCCCGGGGCGCTCACGCCGGGGGCGAAGGCCGCGTCGGCGGCGTCCATGTCGATGCTCAGGTACAGCGCATCGGCCCCCGCCGTAGCACGATACAGGGCGGCGCGGGAAACTGTCACCGCGCCGTGGGCCTGTACGTCCTCTACCGTGGACAGGTGCACGCCCTCCCCCGCGGCGAAGTCCATGTAATACCGCGAGTTGGCGAAGCGGCGGATGCCGATCATCGCCACGTGCGCCCCGTCGACGATCGGCGTTTCCATCGCGCGGCGGAAGGGGGTGCCGCTGGACAGGTGCGCCTCGTCGTCGTACTCGCGCACGTCCAGGTGCGCGTCCAGGTTCACCACGGCCAGGCCGACGTCCGGGCGCGCGGCGGCCAGGCCGCGGATGATGGACCCCGTGATCCCGTGGTCGCCGCCCAGGAACACGGGACGGGCGCCCGCGGCGAACACCTGCCGCGCGGCCTCCTCGATCCGGGCGTGCGCGTCGGCGCCGTTCATGGACGGGAGCGCCACGTCTCCCAGGTCCAGCACGGCGGGAACGAGGCGCTCGCCGTCCCACGTGCCGAACGAGGCCAGCGCGTCGCGGATGGCGCGCGGGCCAAAACGGGCCCCCGGGCGCGACGGAATGCCGCCGTCGTACGGAAAGCCGAGCACCACGGCGAGCCCGTCCAGCGGCTCGCCTTCAGTCCACGGGCGCAGCAGCGCGGGCGCACGCGGGTCGCGCGGGTCGGGGCTCGCGCGCAGGGCGGCGAGCGGATCGGAAGCGGGATCGGTCACGGGCGGCGGAGTGCGGAGGTTGGCATGATGGCCGGAACGGTCGCGATCATCCGATCGTTCGTCGATATCGGCGGGATCGGCTTGTCCGTTCTTCCGTCCGCTCGCTAACTTACGCGGACCGGGGCGCGCCGGGCCAGCATCGGCGCGCCCCGGCTACGTATCGGCCCAAATCGCGTTCTTCGGATATCCATCGACATGCGCATCCTCACGGGGATTCAGCCCTCGGGCATCCTGCACATCGGCAACTACTTCGGCGCCATCAAGCCCATCCTGGACCTGCAGGGGCAGGGCGAGGTGTTCGTGATGCTGGCGGACCTGCACGCGCTCACCTCGCTTCAGAACGCGGAGGCCCTGCGCGAGAACGTCCGCACCGCCGCCATCGACCTGCTGGCCTGCGGCCTGGACCCGGAGCACACGACGTTCTGGCGCCAGTCCGAAGTGGCCGAGCACGTGGAGCTGATGTGGATCCTGACGACCGTCACCCCGATGGGGCTGATGGAGCGCATGGTGGCGTACAAGGACAAGGTGCAGAACGGGCTTTCCGCCAACGTGGGGCTGTTCACCTACCCCATCCTGCAGGCGGCCGACATCCTTGCGTACGACGCGGACCTGGTGCCCGTGGGCAGAGACCAGAAGCAGCACCTGGAGGTCACCCGCGACATCGCCGTAAAGATCAACGAGGCGTACGGCGAGGGCACGCTCAAGCTGCCGGACGCCAAGATCAGCGAGGACGTGGCGGTGGTGCCGGGGCTGGACGCGCGCAAGATGAGCAAGAGCTACGGCAACACCATCGACATCTTCATGGAGGAAAAGGCGCTGCGGAAGCGGGTGATGGGGATCGTCACCGACAGCACGCCACTCGAGGCGCCCAAGGACCCCGACGGATCCACCATCGTTGACCTGTACCGCCTGTTCGCGCCGCCGGCGGAGGTGCAGCGGATGAAGGACGAGTTCCGCGCGGGCGGCGTGGGATACGGGCACTTCAAGCAGCGGCTGTTCGAGGCCGTCTGGGACTACTACGCCCCCATGCGCACCCGCCGCGACCAGATCCTGTCGAAGCCCCGCTACGTGGACGAGGTTCTCGCGGAAGGCGCGCGGCGCGCGCGGGCGGTCGCGCAGCCGACGGTGGAGCGGGTGTGGAGGGCGGTGGGGCTG
This sequence comes from Gemmatimonadota bacterium, assembly GCA_019348475.1. GTDB lineage: Bacteria > Gemmatimonadota > Gemmatimonadetes > Longimicrobiales > Longimicrobiaceae > Longimicrobium. The sequence goes on from JAHWJJ010000027.1 coordinate 9,468, forward strand.
CGGTGACGTGAAGGGGTGAAGGGGTGAAGGGGTGAGCGGGTGAGCGGGTGAGCGGGTGAGCGGGTGGCGGGTGAGCGCCCCGTCGCGCCGCCCCACCCCCCTGAGTCCGCGCAGGCGCCGCGCAGGCGGGCTCTGCGCCTTTACAACGCGAATTCATTCGCTCCGGCCCTCCCGGCGCCGTCCCGCTCACCCGGACCCCCGCGGCTCTCCGTGAGTGTCGGATCGTCTTCCCGTGCGATGAGCGCCATCGTCCGCGCGCGACGTCGATCTCAATCGCTCGCCGGCATCGTTCTGGCTGACGCGCGGCGCGCAGTCTCGCACGCCGCCCCGGTTCCGCCTCTCCGCCCGAGCACGCGAATGGCCCTGATCACCTGCCCCGATTGCGGAGGGTCCGTTTCCGACGCCGCTCCGGCGTGCATCCACTGCGGCCGGCCCATGGCCGCCCACGCCGCGCCCGCCGCCCCTCCGATGGCGGATGATCCCATGCGCCGGCGGGCGGAGGACCGGGCGGCGCGGGCCAGCAGCAGCAAGCGCATCGCGGCGGCCGTCTACGTGCTGGAGGTGCTCGCGTTCTTCTACTTCATCCCGGGCATCCTGGGGATCGTGATCGCGTACCTGAAGCGGGGTGAGGCGCGCGGCACGTGGGTGGAATCGCACTTCGACTGGCTGATCTCCACCTTCTGGATCAGCCTGTGGGGCGTCGTGGCCGCGCTCGTCGTGTGGATGGCCGTGGGCGCCGCGACCGGCTCGGCCCGCTACGGCATGCTGTCGATGGCCGTGATCGGCGTGGCGCTCACGGCGTGGTACCTCTACCGCCTGGTGCGCGGCGGCCTGGCGCTGAACGATGAGAAGCCCATTGCCTGAGCGCCACGTGTGCGACAAAATTCTTGTGCGCCGAATCGCCGCCCCCTATCTTACGTCCGCGGCGGGAAGCAGAACCGGCGTCCGGACGGCCGCGGCCGCGCTCCGCGCGCCCGGGCTCTCACGGGCTGCAGAAACCATCGCCAGCGGCTGCACGATTTCATCATTGCTCCACGCCGTGTCGACCTCGCCCGGCATCCATCTCCCTCCTTGCTGACTCCGCGATCCATGACGAATTCGACCTCCGCCGGGTTCTCGATCGCCGTGACGCTGCTCTCGGCCGCCGCCTGCGCCGCACCCGGCGAGCGTCTGGAGACCGCGACGGCTCCGCCTCCGCTCGCCGCGGCGGCAGTGGATCCGGGGTGCGCGGTGGATTGGGATTCCACCTACACCATCGTCAGCCGCGACTACGCGGGCTTCGCCGGCAAGACGGCCGGGCCGGAGCGGGCGGCGGCGTTCGCGGCGGTCACCGACAGAGTGCGCGCGGAACTGCGCTCGGCGGCGGACGCGGAGGCGTGCACCGCCGCGCTGCAGCGCTGGATCGCGTTCTTCGGCGACCGTCATCTGCAGTTGTGGCAGCCCGGGGCGCCCGCGCCGCAGCCTGCGGGGCCCGCGCCTGCGCCCGCCCAGGAGCCGCGCCTGTCCGTCGCGTTTCTGGACGACAGCACGGCGCTACTCACCCTGCCGGACTTCGGGCAGCGGTGGAAGGGCGCCATCGACAGCCTGGTGGCGGCACACCGGGAGCGGCTGCTCGCCACGCCATACCTGGTCATCGATGTGCGCGGCAACGGCGGGGGATGGACGGCCTCGTACGCGAGCGTGCTTCCGCTGCTGTACACGGACCCCATCCACGTGGACGGGATTGAGGGATGGGCGTCGGAGGGCAACGTCGCCGAGGCGCGGCGGATGGTGGAGTCGCCCGACACGCCTGAGCAGCTCAAGGCGCAGATCCGGCCGATGCTGGGGCTGCTGGAAGCCAACCGGGGCCGCTTCGTCCGCTTCGCCGGCGATGACACGGTGACGTTCGACACCGTGCACCCGCTGCCGCGCGCGGTGGCCATCGTCGCGGACCGCCGCTGCGCCAGCACCTGCGAGCAGTTTCTGCTGGACGCGCGGCAGAGCCGCAAGGTGACCGTCTTCGCCAGCGAGAACACGCGCGGAATGCTGGACTACGGCAACCTGCGCACCGTCCGGCTTCCCTCGGGAGCGCGCCGGCTGGCCGTGCCCACCACGCGTTCGCTGCGGCTGCCGGAGAACCCGATGGACCTGGTGGGGATCGCGCCCGGCGTCCGCATTCCGCCGGGCGAGACGGACCCGGTGCGCTTCGCGGCGCGGCATCTGCGCTCCCACGGCGGAGCAGGGCACGCCGCGCCGTAGCGCCGAACGCACCGGCCCCGTCCACGGGCGCCACGACAGGCATGCGCCCCCTTCGCCAGCGGCTGCACGACATCATCTTTCAGCACGACGACCCCGCCGAGCGCGCGTTCGACGTGGTGGTGATCGCCGCCATCCTGCTCAGCGTGCTGGTGGTGATGCTGGACAGCGTCGCCTCCATCTCCGCCGCGTACGGGCCCGCGCTGTACGCGGCGGAGTGGTTTTTCACCATCCTGTTCACCGTCGAATACCTGCTGCGGCTGTGGACTTCGCGCCGGCCGCTGGCCTACGCGCGCAGCTTCTACGGCGTGGTGGACCTGCTGGCCGTGCTCCCCACCTACCTGAGCATCCTTTTTCCGCCGGGCCGCTTTCTGGTGGTGCTGCGGGTGCTCCGGGTCTTGCGCGTGTTCCGCATCCTGAAGCTGGCGGAGTACGTGGAGCAGGGCGCCGTGCTCACGGCGGCGCTGCGGGCCAGCCGCTACAAGATCATCGTGTTCGTCTGGGCGGTCCTCACCATGGTGGTGGTGGTGGGCTCGCTGATGTACCTGATCGAGGGCCCCCCCTCCGGATTCACCAGCATCCCCCAGAGCATCTACTGGGCGATCGTCACGCTGACCACCGTGGGATACGGCGACATCGCGCCCGTGACCCCGCTGGGAAAGGGGCTCGCGGCCACGCTGATGATCATGGGCTACGGGATCATCGCCGTCCCCACCGGGATCGTGACGCTGGAGCTGGACCGCGCCTCGCGCGCGCCCCGCGCAGCGCGCGTGTGCCGCGGCTGCGGGGTGGACCGCCACGATCCCGACGCGGCCTTCTGCAAGCACTGCGGCACGGGGCTGTAGCCGTGCCGGAATCCCCATCCTGCTGGGCCGCAACACGATACGTGGCGCGCGGCACCGCTCTTGCCCTGTCTCCGCGGCTCCTGGGGTGAGCGGAAACCCTCGAAGGCAGGGGATGACGATGAAGAAGAACTCGATCCGCCATCTGGCGGCGGCGGCGTTCACGGTGACGGCGCTTTCCGGATGCGCGGGCACCAACCTGGGCGCGCTGGGCGACATCCTGGGCGGGGCCATGGGCGGCCCGGGACAGCAGGGGCAGCAGGGGCAGGTGGTGGTGGAGGTGCAGGGGGTGGACGCGCGCCAGCAGGTGATCGCGGTGCGCACCCAGCAGGGGCAGCAGGGGAACGTGATGTACGACCAGAACACCATCGTCGTCTACCAGAACCAGCAGTACCCGGTCACGGCGCTGGAGCGCGGCGACGTGGTGTCCATGCAGGTGCAGCAGACGCAGCGGGGGCAGCCGTACGCCAGCCGCATCGACGTGCAGCAGAGCGTGCAGGAGCGCACCGGCCAGGCAGGAAGCGTGGGGGGCACGGGCGCCGCGGGGCAGCTGCAGCAGATGGCCGGCCGCGTGGGGCAGATCGACCACAACCGCGGCACCTTCCAGCTGCAGACGCAGCAGGGCACGTTCGTGGTGTCGCTGCCGTACAACCCCGGCAACGCGACCACGGACTACTTCCACCGCCTGCGCACCGGCCAGACCGTGCGCCTGGAGGGCACGTTCATGGGCAACGGCCGGGTGGAGCTGTACCGCTTCATCTGACGGCGGCGCCACCGCGCGGCCGCAGCACGCGGAGACCGCGCGCGCTTGCGCGGAGGCCCCCCGGCGCAAAGGTTCCTGCGCCGGGGGGCCTCGCTTTTCATTCAACCCGGGCAGGGATGCCGCACACCTCGGTCGCCATCGTCCAGGCGGAAGTCGCGCCCGATCTGGACGCCGCGCTGGAGTCCACCTTCGCGCTGGCGCGCAGCGCCGCGGAAGGGGGCGCTCGGCTCGTCGTCTTTCCCGAAACGTGGATCCCCGGCTACCCGGCCTGGCTGGACCTGAGCCGCGACGCCGCGCTGTGGGACCACGCGCCGGTCAAGCGCGTCTACCGCCGCATCGCGGAGAACAGCGTGGTGGTGGACGGCCCCTCCGGCCGGCGGCTGCGCGAGATCGCCCGCGAGGTGGGCGCCACGCTGGTCGTGGGCGTCAGCGAGCGGGTGGACCGCGGGGCCGGGCGCGGCACGCTGTACAACACCCTGCTCACGCTGGGGCCTGACGGCGCCCTGCTGAACCACCACCGCAAGCTGGTGCCGACGTATACCGAGCGGCTGGTGTGGGGCGGCGGCGACGCGGACGGACTTGCCGCGGTGGATACGCCGGCCGGGCGCGTGGGCGGGCTGGTTTGCTGGGAGCACTGGATGCCGCTGGCGCGCCAGGCCCTGCACGAGTGCGGCGAGGACGTGCACGTGGCGGTGTGGCCGACGGCTCACGAGATGCACCAGGTGGCCAGCCGCCACTATGCTTTCGAGGGGCGGTGCTACGTGCTGGCGGCGGGTGCGCTGATGCGTGCCTCCGCGCTCCCCGCGGAGTTGGAGGTGCACGCGGAGCGGGTGCAGGGCCCCGGGCAGTGGGTGCTGCGGGGCGGCAGCGCCATCATCGGACCGGACGGGCGGTACGTCCGCGAGCCGGTGTACGACGAGCCCGCCATCATCCACGCCGAGCTGGACCTGGGCCGCTGCCGCGAAGAAGCCATGACGCTGGACGTGGGCGGCCACTACCACCGCGCCGAACTGTTCGACTTCGGGGTGCGCCGCGACCGGCGCGGCCGCCCGGCCTGACCGGACCCGGGGATCGAGACCAGGAAGCCTGCCCCTCGATGGAGGCCCCATGACGCCGCTGTTCAACAAGCTGAACCTGAAGGGCCACCGGGAGATCGTGGTCCTCGACGCGCCGGAGAGCTTCGAGCGCGAGCTGGATGCGCTGGAGGGCGTGACGGTGCACCGCGGCATCGCCGGGGTGGAGCGCGTGGAGTTCGCGCTCGCCTTCGTCATCACCACGGCCCAGCTCGCCGCGGCCGCGGACGCCATCCTGCCGAAGGCGCAGGGCGACGCGGTGGTGTGGTTCGCGTATCCCAAGGGCACGTCGGAGCGCTACCGGTGCGAGTTCAACCGCGACACCGGCTGGGCGCCCCTGGGTGCGGCCGGGTTCGAGGCCGTGCGCCAGGTCGCCATCGACGAGGACTGGAGCGCCCTGCGCTTTCGCCGCGTGGAGCACATCAAAACCATGAAGCGCGATCCCTCCCGCGCCGCCACGGAACTGGGCAAGGCGCGCGTTGCGAAGAATCAGGAGTAGGTGATCCCCCGGCACCCGCGCTCCCGCCGGTCGGCCCCGCCCGCGTTCTTGACTCTCCCGCCGCGCATCCGTATGGTTCCACCGGTGGAAGTTCCACCGGTGGAACTTCCACTGGTGGAACTCCGCGGTGACCAGGCGACGCAGTCGGTATGCGACCCATCAAACCACCCGATCTCTTCGACCGCGACCAGGAGTGGCGAACCCTGGCGTCGTTGTGGGAGAAGGCCCGTCCCGACCTCGTGTTCGTGGTCGGCAGGCGCCGCGTGGGCAAGAGCTTCATGCTTTCCAGGTTCTCGCGCGAGGTCAAAGGCATCTACTACCAGGCCACCCGGCGGACGGAGGAGGAGCAGCTTGCCGGGCTGAGCCGCATCATCGGCGAGCACTTCTCCGATCCCGCGCTCCGGCACGGTGTGACGTTCCCGTCGTGGGAGGAGCTGTTCGCCTACGTGACCACGCGGGCCGCGGGGGCACCGTTCTTCCTGGTGCTCGACGAGTTTCCCTACCTGGCGGCGGCCGCGCCCGCGCTCCCGTCCATCATCCAGAGCCTGTGGGACCACCAGTGGCCGCAAACCCGGCTCAAGCTGGTGCTGAGCGGCTCGTACATCACGGCGATGAACCGGCTGGAGGAAGTGGATCAGCCGCTGTACGGCCGGCGGACGGCCAAGCTGATGGTAAAGCCGTTTCCGTTCGGGGACGCCGCCCGCTTCATGCCCGGATACGACGTGCGGGACCAGCTGGTGGCCTACGGCCTGTTCGGCCACCTGCCCGGGCACCTGGCGCTGGTGGATTCCGAGCGCCCGCTGCGAGAGAACGTCGCCGAAGCGCTTCTGAGCCCTACCGGCCGCCTGGTGGACGAGGCGCAGCACATGCTGGACGCGTTCACGGTGGACGCCCACGTGCACTACTCGATCATCGAAGCCATCGCGGCGGGAGAGCACACGTGGAGCGGCATCACCAGGCGCGTGGGGCGGTCCGGCGGGTCGCTGCTGCGGCCCCTGCAGTGGCTGGAAGAGATGCAGGTGATCGGCCGCGTGGTGCCGGCCACGGAGAAGACGCCGCAGCGGTCGAAGCGGATCCTGTACCGCGTGGTGGATCCGTACGTGGCATTCTGGCACCGCACCGTCTCGCGACTCGTGAACGCCGGGAGCCTGGGGCTGGTGGCTCCGGAGCACCTGTGGGACCACGTGGTCGCGCCGGGCCTGGACGACTACATGGGTTCCATCTTTGAGGAGATCTGCCGCGACTTCGTGCGCCAGACGGACCGCATTCCCTTTCAGCCGCTGCAGGTCGGCGAGTGGTGGGATGCCCCGTCGCAGAACCAGGTGGACGTAGTGGCGATCGGCGCCGGGGGTGAGCTGCTGGTGGGGGAGTGCAAGTGGGGGCGCGTGACGGGGGCCCACCTGGCCGCCCTGCGCGGCCGCGCGGTGGCGGTCGCGGCGGAGCTTCCGCGTGCCCAGAGGGTGCACGCCGCGCTCTTTACGGCGCGCGGCGAAGCGGACGAAGAGGTGCTGCGCGAGGCTCGCGAGGGAACGGTCCTGCTGTTTACCGGGGAGGATCTTTGCCGCCCCGTTCAGCGCGGCCCTTCCTGAACGGACCTCTCGCCGGGAACGTGTGGCCCCGCACCGGCCCGGTACACGTTGTGCACCCTCGCCGCGGACCCGAATTCCACGAGGAGTGAGACACGATGTCCGACGCTACGCCCACCAATCCGCAGGGACGCTACGATTCCGGCACCGACGCCGGCCCCGCCCAGTACGCCGGCGCCACCGACCAGCCGCGCGCCAACCCCGCCGGCGACCCGCCGCGCGGCCGTGAGCCGCGCGTGGAAGTGCTGACGCTGGTCTGCGAAACCTGCGGCAAGGACTACTTCTTCGAGGACGATCCCCCACCGGACGACATGACCTGCGAAAAGTGCGGCGGCACCGTGTTCCGGTCGTTCCACGCCAGCGTGGGCGACGAGGCCGCCGACGACTTTCGCGACAGCACCGAGCGCGACCTGGACCCGGACGACCCCGAGGGCGACGTGATGCCCGGCGACGTCATGGACCTGAACAACATCTGAGGCCCCGCGGCGATGACGCAACCCAACGGCAGGACCCTCTTTACCGGGTCGGGGGTGGCGCTGGTGATGCCTTTCGGCCCGGACGGCGGGGTGGACGAAGATGCGCTTCGCGAGCTGGTGCGTTTTCACCTGCGCGAGGGGACGGACGCGCTGGTGGTGAACGGCAGCACCGGCGAGGCCGTCACCATGTCGCCGGAGGAGCAGCGGCGCGCGGTGGAGGTGGTCGTCGCCGCCGCGCGTGAGGGCGAGCGCCGCGTGCCGGTGATCGCC
>JAHWJJ010000302.1 GCA_019348475.1 Gemmatimonadota bacterium
ACTCGTGCAGCGCAATCGATTTCTCCCTTCCCCCACGCAGTTTGTGGGGGAAGGGTCGGGGATGGGGGGCGCTCGGCGGTCCGGCCGAACTCCGCCTCACCCGCTCGAAACGCACTCCCGCACTCCCGCACTCACGCACTCACGCACTCACGCACTTCCCCATGCTCACCGACTCCCACGCCCACCTCGCCGACGAACGCATCCTCCCGGTCGCGGAGCAGGTCGTGGAGCGCGCGGCGCAGGCGGGGGTGACGACCATCGTCAGCATCGCGACGGGACCGGACGACTGGGAGGCGGACCTGGCGCTGGCGGAGCGGTTTCCCGGCGTCTACGCCACCTGCGGCATCCACCCGCACACGGCCACCATGGCCTCGGAGGATGCGTTCGCGCGCATGCGCGAGCGGCTGGCGCATCCCCGCGTGGTGGCCGTGGGCGAGACGGGGCTGGACTACCACTACGACTTCTCGCCCCGCGACGTGCAGCGCGACTCGTTCGCGCGCCACCTGCAGCTCTCGCGCGAGACGGGGAAGCCGGTCATCGTCCACGCGCGCACGGCGGACGAGGACCTGCGCGCCCTGCTGCGCGAAGCGGGGCGGGGGACGGTGGGCGTGCTCCACTCCTTCTCAAGCGGTCGCGCGCTGCTGGAAGACGCGCTGGCCATGGGGTGGTACGCGTCGTTCTCGGGGATGGTCACGTTCAAGAACTACGACGGCGCCGACTTCGTGCGGATGGTTCCCGCCGACCGCATCCTGGTGGAAACGGACACGCCCTACCTGGCCCCCGTTCCGCACCGCGGCAAGACCAACGAGCCGGCCTTCGTGGCGCACGTCGCCGGCCGCTGCGCCGAGTTGCGCGGCGAAGACCCCGCCGAGCTCGCCGCTCGAACCACGGAGAACGCGCGGCGGTTCTATGCACTTGACCCTCACCCGGTTGACCAGGCCCGCACCATCTCCCGCGAACGGGAGATGTAAATACCGGTTCCCACGCTCTGCTGTGCACTCACAGATCTACTGCGGGTCGCCGTTTCGGCCTCGAATGCACAAAAAACCACGACAAACGGCATAAGCTGCGGTCTGTCATCACGTTGCATGTTCCGCGAGTTGAGGGCGGGGTGTATATCCCCTCTCCCACGCAGTTTGTGGGAGAGGGTGCGGCTCTCAGGCCGCGGGTGAGGGCCCGAGCCGGCGGCGCCGCGACGGAGGGCGGGGAGGGTCGCCGTTGTCAACCGTTGACCCCTCCCCGCGGTCGGAGTAGCTTCCACACCGAAGCTCACCCGAAGCCGCTGGACCGAGACCATGCCGCGCCGCATCCACGTTCTCCCCGAAAAGCTGGCCAACCAGATCGCCGCCGGGGAGGTGGTGGAACGCCCCGCGTCTGTGGTCAAGGAGCTGGTGGAGAACGCGCTGGACGCGGGCGCCACCCGCGTGGACGTGGTGGTGCGCAACGGCGGCAAGACCGAGATCCGCGTGGCCGACGACGGGCACGGGATGGGGCGCGAGGACGCGCTGCTGGCGGTGGACCGCCACGCCACCAGCAAGATCCGCTCGGAGCAGGACCTGGCCGCCATCCGCACCCTGGGCTTTCGCGGCGAGGCGCTCCCTTCCATCGCGTCCGTGTCGAGGATGGTGCTGGAGACGGCGGAGCGCGAGGGCCACGGCACCCGCGTGGTGGTGACGGCCGGGCAGATGGCGGCGGTGGAGGAGTGCGCGCGGCGTACCGGGACCACGGTTTCCATCCGCAGCCTGTTCTTCAACGTCCCCGCGCGCGCCAAGTTCCTGCGCACCACCGCCGCCGAGAACCGCGCCATCGGCGAAGTGGTCACCACGCAGGCGCTGGCGATGCCGGGGATCGCCTTTACGCTGGACTCCGGCGCGCGCGACGTGCTCACCCTTCCCGCCGCGTCCGGCGTGGCGGAGCGGATCGGCGCGCTGTGGGGGAACGAGGCGGCGGAGGAGCTGCTGCCCGTGGCGCACCGCGCCGGGCGCGTGGCGGTTTCGGGGCTCATCCAGCGCCCCAACGCGGCGCGGCCGGGGGGGCGGCGCACGTACCTGTTCGTCAACGGCCGCGCCTTTGGCGACCGCACCCTGGTGCGCGCCGCGGACCGCGCCTACCGCACCACCATCGCGCCGGGGAACCATCCGCACCTCTTTCTCTTCCTGGAGGTGCCGGACGGCGAGGTGGACGTGAACGTGCACCCCGCCAAGGCCGAGGTGCGCTTTCGCGACCGCATCGGGGTGGAGCGGGCCATCGAGGAAGGGGTGCGGGCGGCGCTCGCCGGGGTGGAGAGCACGCCCAGCATCGGGGCGCGGGCGCCCGTGGAGCCGCCGTACCCCGCGTGGATGCCGGCGGCGGGGACCGGCGCCTTCATGGTGCGCGAGACGCCCGCGCCGTACGGTGCGTCGCCCTCGTCCGCCGGTGGGGGCGCTCCGGTGGAGCCAGCGGCGAGCACGGACCCCGCCCCGCAGATGACCCTCTTCGTCACCGGCGGGAGCGCGGCGCCGGGGGTGGACGGGGAGGGGAACGGCAGGCCCGCGGGCGCCCCCGCGGACCTGTTCGCCGGTGCCGCGCCGGTGATGTGGCAGATCCACAACACCTACATCCTGGCGGAGACGCGCATGGGGCTGGTGATGGTGGACCAGCACAGCGCGCACGAGCGGGTGCTGTACGAGGAGATCGTCCGCGGCTTCGACGCAGGAGTGGGCGCGGAGAGCCAGCGGCTGCTCTTTCCGCTCACGCTGCGCCTTTCCCCCGCGGAATACGCGCTGGTGGAGCAGATCCGGGGGGTGCTGGAGCGGGCGGGGTTCGAGGTGGAGCCGTTCGGCGGGCGGTCCATCATCGTGCACGCCGTTCCCAACCCGCACCCGTACTTCGACGCGGAGCGCTGCCTGCGCGAGATGGTGGCGGAGCTCACCGACGGCTCGCCGCTGGTGGACAGCGCGCGCACGCAGCACCAGCGCATCGCGCTCTCCATGGCGTGCAAGGGCGCCATCAAGGCCGGCCAGAAGCTGGACCAGCGGGAGATGGCCGAGCTCTTCGACCGCCTCTTCGCCACGGAGCTCCCTTATCACGACATCCACGGGCGGCCGACGGTCATCCAACTCAGTCTGAACGAGCTGCACCGGCGTTTCGGGAGATCGGGATGAGGGCTCCGGCGCCGTATGGACGGCTCATCTCGTACGCCAGGCGCCCCCCTCTCCCGGCCTCTCCCCCACAAACTGCGTGGGGGAGAGGAGAACTTCCGTGTCTCGGCGGGGCACGGCTCCGTGGCGGCCCGCGCACGCCGTCGCCGCACAACGTCACGGATCCAGCTCCACAATCGACCTCCCCCGGCAGTTTCGGGGGAGGTGCCGAGCCTGAGCGAGCGGAGGGGGCCGTCGCCGATGCCAGCCGCACCGCCGCGGGCCCGGTGAGCGCCCGTGCCTGAGGCGCTCGCCATCGTTGGGCCGACCGGCTCCGGAAAGACCGCCCTGTCGATCGAGGTGGCGCGGCGGCTGGACGGGGAGATCATCTCCATGGACTCCCGCGCCGTCTACCGGGGGATGGACATCGGCACCGCGAAGGCGACGGCGGAGGAGCAGGGGGGCGTTCCGCACTGGGGGATCGACGTCGCGGAGCCCTCGGAGCGCTTCAGCGCCGCGCGCTGGGCCGCCTACGCGCGCGAGAAGATCGCCGAGATCCGCGCCCGCGGCCGCGTTCCCATGCTGGTGGGGGGCACCGGCTTCTTTCTGCGGGCGCTCACGCACCCCATCTTTCAGGAGCCGGAGCTGGATGCGGATCGCCGCGCGCGCCTGTTCCAGTGGATGGAGCGGCAGACCGACGCCGAGCTGCACCGCTGGCTTGCGGCGCTTGACCCGGCATCCGCCGCTCGGCTGCGCGACTGGGGCGGGCGGCAGCGGCTGATGCGCGCGCTGGAGGTGCCGCTGCTCACCGGGCGCACCCTGCCGTGGTGGCACCGCCACTCGCCGCCGCAGGAAGCGCCGGTGTCGGTGCTGCCCTTCGTCCTGCAGGTGCCGCGCGACCGCCTGTACGCCGGCATCGACCGGCGCGTGACGGAGATGGTGGATGCCGGGTTGCTGGACGAGGTGCGTGGCCTGGTCGCCCGGTACGGGGAGGACGCGCCGGGGCTGAACGCCCATGCGTACGTCGAGCTGTTCCCGTACTTTCGTGGCGAGCGCACGCTGGACCAGGCGCTGGACCTGGCGCGGGCCAACACCCGCGCCTACACGCGGCGGCAGCTCACCTGGTTCCGCACCAAGCTTCCCCAGGGCGCCGTCTGGCTGGACGCGGACCGCCCGCGCGAGGAGCTGGTGGAGGAAATCGTCAGGCACTGGAACGCGGGCGGGAGTGCCCAGTACCAGGTGCCCAGCACCCGGTAGACAGTCTCGGCACACGATCACTGGGCACTTGATCCTTGGCACTGGGCACTTCTTTTCGATGAAAATCGGCATCACCTGCTACCCCACCTACGGCGGCTCCGGGGCCATCGCCACCGAGCTGGGGATCGAGCTTTCGCAGCGCGGGCACGAGATCCACTTCATCTCGTACGCGCAGCCGTTCCGCCTGCCGCACTTCATGGAGCGCGTCTTTTTTCACGAGGTGGAGACGACGCGCTATCCGCTGTTCGAGCACAACAACTATTCGCTCTCCCTCGCGGCGATGATGCACGACGTGGCCGTGCGCGCCGAGCTGGACCTGCTGCACGTGCACTACGCCATCCCGCACGCCACCAGCGCCTGGATCGCCAAGGAGATGCTGGGCGACGGGCACCCGCTCAAGATCGTCACCACGCTGCACGGCACCGACATCACCCTGGTGGGGCAGGAGCGCAGCTACTTCGACATCACCCGCTTCTCCATCCAGAAGTCCGACGGCATCACCGCCGTCTCGGACTACCTGAAGCGCGAGACGGTGGACCGCTTCCGCGTGCCGGCCGACGGCATCGAGGTCATCCACAACTTCGTGGATCCCGATCTCTACCGCCGCGGCTCGTATCCCTGCCGCAAGGAAACCTTCATGCGGCCGGACGAGATGCTGGTGATGCACGTCTCCAACTTCCGCACGGTCAAGCGGATCGCCGACGTGGTGCGCATCTTTGCCCGCATCCATCCGCGCGTTCCCGCCAAGCTGATGCTCGTGGGCGACGGCCCTGAGCGTCCCCTGGCCATGGCGGAGGCCGAGGCGCTGGGGATCACCGACCGGGTGATCTTTCTGGGCAAGCAGGACTCCGTGGCCGAGCTGATGACCTGCGCGGACCTCCTGCTTCTTCCCTCGGAGACCGAGTCGTTCGGCCTGGTGGCGCTGGAGGCGATGGCCAGCGGCGTTCCCGTGGTCGCCACCCGCGCCGGCGGCCTTCCCGAGGTGGTGGAGGACGGGGTGACCGGGCACCTGGGCGAGGTGGGCGACGTGGAGTCGATGGCCGAGATGGGCATCTCCATCCTTTCCGACAACCGCAGGTGGCTGGAGATGAGCGTCGCCGCGCAGAAGGTGGCGTCGGAGCGCTTCGGCGTCGACACCGTCGTGCCCCAGTACGAGCAGTACTACCAGCGCGTCCTGGCGGCGGATGCCCCCGCGCCCGCCGCCGAGCCCCTTCTCGCCGCCGCCGGAGACGACTGATGCCGCTCCCCTCCAGCGCCTTCGCCCTGATCGACGCCGCCCTTGCCGAGGACGTGGGCCCGGGCGACTTCACGACGCTGTGGACGGTCCCCGAATCGCGCCGGGCCGAGGCGCGCATCGTCGCCAAGTCGTCGGGCGTGGTCGCGGGCGCCGAGGTGGCCGCGGAGGTCTTTCGGCGCGTGGATCCGTCGCTGGACGTGGCGCTGCACGCGGTGGACGGGACCTCGGTGGAGCCGGGGGACGTGGCGATGACGGTCCGCGGATCCGCCCGGTCCATCCTGACGGCGGAGCGGACGGCGCTCAACTTCATGCAGCGCCTTTCCGGCG